>JAFAHT010000297.1 GCA_019237095.1 Planctomycetaceae bacterium | reverse complement strand
GCCAAGTTCCGCAAGGCGCTCGATCGGGCCACCGCGGCCGAAGCATTCACGCGCAAGATCGCCGAGCTGGTCGCCGACCTTGGCGAAACCTCGAGCACGGTCACACATCCCCTGCTCGAGCGGCGCGACCCGGTCAAGCGTGCCTTGCTGCTGGTGCTCACGAGCAATCGCGGGCTGGCCGGAGGTTACAACGGCAATGTCCTGCGGCTGGCGTTCCGCAGCTACCAGGACTTGCAGACCGAGGGGATTCCGGTCAGCATCGAAGTCTCCGGCAAGCGCGGAATCAATTACATGCGGTATCGCAAGGTGCCCATCGCCGCGTCCTTCATGCAATTCGAGGATCGCCCCCAGTTTCACGAGGTCGAGAAGCTTGCCGAGCGGTATATCGCGATGTACGTGAAGGGAGAGATCGACCGTCTCGACGTGACCTACACCCAGTTCATCAGCTCGGCGCGACAGGTGGCCACCGTCTCGACGCTCTTGCCGATCGTGACCGCCGACATCGCCGCCGTCGGGCCGTCGGTGCGCCAGTCCAAGGCCCAAGCAAGTCAACCCGCGGCAGGGGCTGTCTCGAATGCCGAGGCTGTGCGAGTTCCCTACGAGTTCTTGCCCGACGCCCAGGGTATCCTCGAAGAGGTCGTCCCGGTCTCGTTCAAGGTTCGGTTGTTCAAGTGCTTCCTCGACGCGGCCGTCAGCGAGCAGATTGCCCGGATGGTGGCCATGCGGGGAGCGACCCAGAATGCCGATGACCTCATCAAGTCGTTGACCCGGCAGTATAACCGGGCCCGGCAATCCCAGATTACCCGTGAGCTGGCCGATATCGTCGGCGCGGCCGCCGCTCTCTCCTGAGCCTCGGCCCGCCACGTTCGGCCACCGCGTTTTCGCGTTCTCCCGGTGCGACCCAGGCACCCCACCACGAGGGATTCTCGCAACATGGCCACTGCAACCAAGACCGGACGGATTGCCCAGGTGATCGGCTCGACTTTCGATGCCGAGTTCGACGAGGGCCACCTGCCCAACATTTACAATGCCATCTCGATTGACGCCGAGGACAGGGCCTTCAAGATTCACCTGACCGGCGAGGTGCAGCAGCACCTCGGCGGCAACCGGGTTCGCTGCGTGGCCCTGGGTTCGACCGACGGCCTGATCCGGGGAATGACGCTCGTCGATACCGGCGGCCCGGTCAGTGTGCCGGTCGGCAAGCAAGCCCTGGGGCGGGTGTTCAACTTGCTCGGCGACCCGATCGACGGCCGGGGACTCATCACCACCGATGAGCGGTGGCCGATTCACCGCGACCCCCCCAGCTTCGACGACCTCTCTCCCAAGACCGAGCTGTTCGAAACGGGGATCAAGGTCATCGACCTTCTGACCCCGTTCGTCCGCGGCGGCAAGATCGGCCTCTTTGGTGGCGCGGGTCTGGGCAAGACAGTGATCTTGACCGAGCTCATCGCCCGCATCGCGTCGGTGCACAGCGGCTACTCGGTCTTCGCCGGCGTGGGCGAGCGGACCCGCGAAGGCAACGACCTCTGGCTGGAAATGCAAGAGGCCAAGATCGGCAGCACCGGCAAGTCGGTCATCGACAGCACCGTGATGTGCTTCGGCCAGATGAACGAGCCTCCGGGAGCCCGGCTCCGCGTGGCCCTCTCGGCGCTGACGATGGCCGAGTGGTTCCGCGACGCAACGGGAGCCGATACCTTGCTCTTCATCGACAACATCTTCCGGTTCAGCCAGGCCGGCTCCGAGGTCTCGGCCCTGCTGGGCCGGATGCCCTCGAACGTGGGATACCAACCGACCCTGGCCACCGAGATGGGCGCCCTCCAGGAACGGATTACCTCGACCAAGAAGGGTGCCATCACCTCGGTGCAGGCGGTCTATGTGCCGGCCGACGACATGACCGACCCGGCCCCGGCCACGACCTTCGGCTTCCTCGACGCCTTCATCGTGCTGTCTCGTTCCATCTCCGAGAAGGGCATTTACCCGGCCGTCGACCCCCTGGGCTCAAACTCCCGCATCCTCGATCCTCAATACGTGGGCCCGGAGCATTACGACGTGGCCCGGCGGGTGCAGGCCATCCTGCAGCGGTACAAGGAGCTGCGCGACATCATCGCGATCCTCGGCGTGGACGAGCTGTCGGAGGACGACAAGCTGATCGTCCACCGCGCCCGCCGGATCGAGCGATTCCTCTCGCAACCCTTCTTCGTCGCCGAAGTCTTCATCAACAAGCCCGGCCAGTACACCAAGCTCCCCGACACCATCCGCAGCTTCAAGGAGATTTGCGACGGCAAGTGGGACCACTTACCCGAAGGCGCCTTCATGTACGTGGGCTCGATCGAGGGGGCCGAAGAGCAGGCCAAGAAGATGGGTGCGATCTGAGCACCAGGGGCGCACTCGAACGTCGAGAGCAGATTCCGGTATGCGGCAGTGAGCCGGGGAGAGCGGATTGCGATGGCGAGCCATCCTGAGGCAGGCGGTGAGGGGCGACGGACCGGCGCGGGGCACAAGCAGCTCCAGGTCGTGGTCGTGACTCCGGAGAAGACCCTGCTTGACGAAACGGTCGACTTCGTTGCGCTTCCCCTCTACGACGGCGAGCTCGGCGTCCTTTCCGGCCGCGCTCCGCTGATCGGCCGCCTTGGCTATGGGGAGCTGAGGACAAAGCAGGAGGAGACCGTCCATCGCTACTACGTGGACGGCGGCTTCGCCCAGGTTCGCGACAACGTCGTGACCGTCTTGACCAACAGGGCACTGACCACCGACGCCATCGACCCCA
>JAFAHT010000198.1 GCA_019237095.1 Planctomycetaceae bacterium | reverse complement strand
GAAAAGCGCGGTGGGGCAGCAGCCCAAAGATCCCGAAGCGGACACCCTGATCCGGCAGGCCGTCAACGAGCAGCCGGACATGCCCTATTACCTGGTGCAGACGGTCCTGATCCAGGATCTGAGCCTGCACAGCGCCCAGAACCGCATCGCCGAGCTGGAAAAGCAACTGGCCGATGCCAATGCAAACAAATCCTCCGGCACCAGCTTCCTCGGCAGCCTGTTCGGGCACCGCGATGCGCCGCCTCCGGCGCCGGTACCGCCGGCGGGCGGTGGCGGTCCGTGGAGCCGCGGCCCGTCGGTGGCGCCTCCGCCGCCGGGTCCCGGCTATGCGCCGCAGCAGGGCTATGCCCAGCCCGGCTACGCCCAGCAGCCCGCCTTTGGCGGCGGCATGATGGGCGGTGGCATGGGTGGTATGGGCGGCGGCATGGGCGGTGGCATGATGGGCGGCGCCATGATGGCCAGAACGATGCCGCCCACGATGGGAATGATGATGCTCTCTCGCCTGATCATGTACCTCTGCGGTGACTACGATAGTTGGGATCAGCGATCCCTCTCCATCGGCATGATGGGTATGGGCGGCATGGGCATGGGCGGCATGGGCATGGGTGGCATGGGCGGCATGGGCATGGGTGGCATGGGCGGCGGCATGAGGTCCGTTCCACCGACCAGTCTTCCCTTTGCCAACCTCAAGCCCGGGCAGAAACGCGATCTCCCCACCCGGCTCGTCAGCCTTTCCCAGCCCGACCCCGAGTCCGAAACGGGCGTCAGCTTCCCGGCCAAGGACGAGAAGCTTCAGCTCGGCGACGTCTCCCAGATCCACGGCGATGATCGCGTCCGGAAGGCTCTGAAGCGGCTTGCCGCCGACAAGGCCCCCGCAACCATCTCCCAGCTTGTCATGTGGCGGCTCAACGTGGGGATGGATTGGGACCGGATCGCCCAGGTCTCTTCCGCTTGGGCCAATGCCTACGAGCTGACCTTGGCCCAACAATTCGTGGATCGCCTGGACAGCTTGCCGGATGCCGAGACGGGTACGATTCTCTTTGACGCGCAGTCCACCGGCGTTGCCGGCGTGGCTCACGCGGCGGCCCTGACCAAGGAACTGAACGAGAAGGCCTTCCTGGGACTGAAGACCAAGCTGGGAATCCCCACGCAGCCCGAAGGGCCGGCGATCGGCTGCCGGGTCAAGTTCGCCGAGGGTGAGGCCACGGTTCAGGTTGTCTGCAGTGACGGGTCGGCCTCCAAGTGGGTTCCCTTCGGCAAGTTTTCATTGCCGCTGACCGCTGGCACGGAGAAGTTCGAGGCCGTGAAGTTCGGTGAAGCATTGGCCGAGGGAGTTCTTAGCCGGATGGTCCGCGCACAGTACATACGGGGCCCGACGGTCAAGGGTAAGGCCACCTACCAGGTGCGGATCGACAATGCCTCGCCGCTGGTGCTCAACGGCCTGGCGGTGCTGGGCACCGAGACCAAGACGGAAGAGCAACCGAAGGAGCTTTCGGGTATCTGCATCTCGCCGCGGCGCAGCATGACCGTTCCGGCCACCGAAGAGGTGGTCAAGGCCCTCGGCCTGCGCAAGGGCATCCGCGTCGTCGCCGCCGATCTCAGCGGGCTCTGATTACGGACGGGGCATTGCCCCGTGCCGGTCTGTTGTGCCCCTTCGGGGCGTGTTCACTGACTACTTCGTCACCTGCTTGCTTCCCAGGTCTGCTCCAGATGAACCCACTCCCCGGGCAACCCGGTTGCCCGGGGAGTTTTTTCTTGATCCGAGAAACGGTGAGCCGGGTCTGCTATAATGCCTGTTGAGGCACGGCTGATCTCGAGCGTGGAGAATTGGCCGTTGGTGCCGATTCGTCCCAGGTCGGGCCTCCAGGAAACTCCCCCGGGTCCAGATCCATCTCCGATTCCCGGATGAGCTGCAATTTCGCCCCAAGGACGGCAAGGCGGAACATTGTTGGGAGGGTTTCATGCTGAGCAGCATCTTGGTTGGGCTGGACGGATCAGACTACAGTCATAGCGCGATCGAACTCGGAATTTACCTGGCGCGCAAGACCGGTGCCCTGCTGGTCGGGCTGGGGGTTGTGGACGAGCCGACCATCCGCGATGCCGAGCCGCGATTTATCGCTGGCGGTGTTCCCTATGCCGAACCGGTCCTGTATCGCGAGCGGATCGCCAGCGCCCGACGCGAAGTCGAGCTGTTCCTGTCGCAATTCAGCCTCCGTTGCGCGGAGGCGGACGTGGCGTGCAAGGTCCTGGAGGACGTGGGCTTGCCCTACGAGCAGATTGAACTGCAGGCACAGCGGTACGACCTGATCCTCATGGGGCAACAGACGCGGTTCCATTTCGAGACCCAGGAAGGTTACGACGACACGGTCCGGCGCGTCCTCAAGAACAGCCCCCGGCCAGTGATCGCGGTTCCAGCGCGGCTGAACATCAAGCTCGACGATCCGGGCCGTACGATTCTTGTGGCTTATGATGGCAGCCTGCAAGCTGCTCGCGCATTACAAGCTTTTCAAACCTCCGGGCTAGCGGGCGTGGCGCCGACAATCGTCGTCAGCGTGAGCTCCGAGCAGCTCGAGGCGTCGCGGGCCGCCGAGCGGGCGATCGACTACCTGCGTCAGCATGACATCAAGGCCGAGGCCCACCCGGTCACGACTGACAAGGCGACGGCGCCTGTGCTGCTGGAAGCGGCGGCAGCGCACAAGTCCGTGCTGATCGTCATAGGGGGCTACGGTAAACCGATCCTGCTCGAGTTCTTCATGGGCTCGGTGACCCGGACCTTGCTGGCGGAGAGCCCCGTGCCGCTGTTCCTTTACCATTGACTGGAATCTCACGAATCGGACCTCAGTCGCGGAGCAGGCGTTCGCGCAGCTCGTTGAACGTCGAGGGGACGTCGCGATCGAACACGAACTGCGCAGGCAGGCCGACGATGCGGCTGGCGCCCAGCGCGAGGAGAGGACGCTGGCAGGCGGAGAGCTTGCTGGCGGCGACGAGCGCGGTGACGCGCCAGCCGGGCTGGCCCTGGTCGTCCCAGACCTCGCCGCGGACGAGCTGCTGGGCGCCCTGGTCGCACAGGTATCTGGCCACCGCGGCGGCCGTCTCGGGGCCCGGTCCGGGGGCGGCGGGGTTGCCCACGACCTCGAGGTGGAGCAGGCCCTCGGAGCGCTTGACGCCGTCGATGGCGTCGAGCAGCAGGGCGAGTGGGCCGGTCTCTCCCTCGGCAACAAGAGTGGAAAGGGAGGGAGCATGGCCAATCAGGCAGGCGGCTGATTCGAGCACGGTGCCGCCCTTGATCTCGCGCAGACGGTTGTCCTTGAAGGTCGTGCCCGAGCTGGTCAGGTCCACGATGATGTCGGCGATGCCCAGGCTGGGGTGCAGCTCGAGGGCGCCCTGCGAATCGACGAACTGGTAATAGTAGATGCCCCACTTCCGGAAGTATTGCCGGACCACTGCCGGGTACTTGGTCGAGACCCGAAAGGTCTTGCCGGCGATCTTGAACTCCGTCGTCAGATCCACGAGGTCCATGATGTGGCTGACGTCAATCCAGCTCTCGGGCACGGCGACGACCAGCCGGCAGCCGCCATAACCGAGGTCGGGAATGACCACGGAGGCGTGCTCGGCCTCGAAGGCGTGCTCGGCGTAGACGTCCATCCCCGTGACGCCCAAGTGGCAGCGGCCCTCCTGGACCTGGATCACGATGTCGGTCGGCCGCATGAAGACGATGTGGAACCTCGGCTGGCCGGAGATCGTCGCCTCGTACTGTCGGTCGCTGGCCCGACGGACCTTGTAGCCGGCCGTCCTCAGCAGGTCGACGACCCCGTCGTACAGGTGGCCTTTGGAGGGGATGGCCAGGCGGATGGGGTCGATGAGCGTGCTCATGTTCGATCGCCCCGAAAGACGGCCAGGCGGGTGCGCATCTGGTCGATCAGCTCACCGTCCCGGACCGAGCGAACGTCGCCGTGCTCGAGGTTCCAGAGCTCGATTGTCCGCCCGACCGTGACCACCTGGCCCAGGCCCAGGGCGCGGGCCTGCTCGACCGCGGCCTGGAACCCGAGGCCGGAAAGGACCACGGGAAGCTGGATCCGTTCCCGCAGGAATGTCGCCAGGTCGATCGCCGCGGGAGTGACCTCGTCCGGTTTGCCGCTGGTGACGAGGTAGCCGCGAAAGCCCACCGTGCCGCCTGGCACCGCGTCCGATCGCGCCTTCAGAACCGCGTGCAGCCGTTCCAGCCCAAAGGCGAATCCTGCGCCGCGGTCGTCGCGATGACTGCCCAGGACGCGTGCCAGGCCGTCGTAGCGGCCGCCGCCACAGACCTCGAAGGGCCCCTCCGAGGTCGGCACAATGATCTCGAAGATCATCTGGGTGTAGAAGCCGATCCCCCGGCCGAAACCAAGGTCGAGCTCGATCCGCTCGGAGTCGACCCCATGATGGCCGAGCATGTCCAGCAGCGAGCGAAGGGCGGCAACCGATTCGGGCGCGAGCGCTGCGTATTCGCGATCAAGGCGATCCAGCATCGGCCTGGCCGGCCCGCGCAGGTCGGCCAGAGCGTGCACCTGGTCGCGCACGCGTGAGAGGACCTCGCTCAGCGAGTGCCCCAGATCCCACTTGCGCCTCAGCCGGTCGATGATCTCGCCGGCCGAGCGGCGGCCGGTCACGTCGGGGACGAGATGCCGGAAGAGGCGATCGACGGCGGGGGCCTCGGCGGGCCCGGCGGCCGGCGGCCATTCCGGCGCGTCGTCATCTTCGGTCCGCAGCCAGCCTCCCAGTCGCTGCAGGCCCGCCTCGATCGCGCGCACGCTCTGGCCTTCGGCAGCGGCCTCGCTCAGCGATTCGACCAGGGCCGAGGTCGCCGCGGGGGGAAGTCCCGATCGGCTCAAGAGCTCGAGGATCAAGCCGACGTGGCCGATCCGGATCGACGCATCGGCAAACCCCAGCGCGCGAAGGGACCAGTCGGCCAGCCAGATGACCTCGGCATCGGCGGCCGGCCCCCCAGCCCCGATGAGTTCGACGCCGACCTGGGTGAATTCGCGGTCGCGCCCGGGCGTCGGCGGCTGAAACCGGAAGACCGGGCCCGACATGCTGACGCGAGCGGGCAGCGGGGGGCACTCCGGGGCTTCGGCGTAGGCCCGCACGATGCTGGCGGTGAGCTCGGGCCGCAGGCAGATCTCGGCCGGTCCCCCGCCGGAAACCTCGAACAGCCTGGCCACGATCCCAGCCCCGCTCTTGCGCTCGTGCAATTCCGCGAACTCGAGGATCGGCGTCCGCATCGGCTCGTAGCCCGCCCGCCGGAACTGGTCCAGCAAGAGCCGCTCGAGCGCGGCGAGCCGGGCAAAATCGTGGGGCAGCCAGTCTCTCGTGCCCCGCACCCGTCCGAGCGGCCGCTCGATCGAATCCATCCCGATCGGCCGCCCAGGCTCCGCTGGGACGGGATTCATGACTGGTGTCCTTCCTGCGCGAGGATCTGCAGGGCACTCTGCACCGAGTCCTCGAGCACCGACCAGGAAAGGCCCTTGTCTTCCTGGCGGGACGTCAGGTCCCGGAGGTTGAAGACTTCCCGGATTGCCTCGTCGGGTCCCACGATGACGGCCAGCTTGTGGCCGCGACTGGAACCATAACCCATCTGCTTGCCGATCTGGATCGGATCGGGATAGACCTCGGCGCCGATGCCCGCGTTGCGCAGCCGTGCGGCCATGCGAAACGGGATCACCGGATCGATGCCAGGAAAGTTCGCCACCAGCACCGGCGCGGTCGTGGCCGCCGGCTTGAGCTGCCCGGCCTCGTCGAGCAAGGCCAGCAGCCGGTCCAGCCCGATCGAGGCCCCGACGCCGGGCAACCGCCGCGCGGTGAAGAGACTGGCGAGGTTGTCGTAGCGTCCTCCTGAGGCGATGCTGCCGAACTTCTCCCAGCCCTTGACCGTGGTCTCGAAGACGATTCCCGTGTAGTAATCGAGCCCGCGCGCCAGGCCCAGGTCGATGGCGATCCGGTGCTGCGGAATGCCCGCGGCGTCGAGCAGGTCGAGGACGGTGCGGAGGTTGGCGATACCCTGGCCGGCGTGCGGGTTGGAACCGAGCGCCGCCTCGGCCTCGCGAAGCACCTCCACGCCGCCGCGCCCGGTCTCGGCAAACGCAAGGACCGATCTGGCCTGGTCCGAGTTCAACCCCGCCCCGCCCTGGTCGTGCTCTTTCTGGAGCTCGTCGACGACGCCCTCCGGACCGATCTTGGACAACTTGTCAAGCGCCCGCAGCACCAGGCCGCTACGTCCCGAGAGCTCCAGCGATTCGAGCATGCCGTCAAGGATCTTGCGGTCGTTGAGCGTGATCGTGAAGTCAAGAACCACTGCGCCCTCCAGGGCAGAGTGAATAACCTGGGCGATCTCGGCGTCGGCCAGCACGCTCTCGGTGCCGATCGTGTCGAAGTCGCACTGGACGAATTCGCGGAACCGGCCCTTGGCCGGACGCTCGCCACGGAAGACCGAGCCGATCGCATACCGCTTGAACGGCACGCCGAGCTCGTCAACATGCCTGGCGACGAACCGGGCCAGCGGGACGGTCAGGTCGAACCGCAGCGCCAGCTCGCCGGGCGTCCCGCCCCGATTGGTGACCTCGAAGATCTGCCTGAGCACCTCGTCCGAACCCGCTCCCTTGCCAGTCAGCACTTCCATGCGTTCGATGTGCGGGGTCTCGATCGGCACGAAGCCGAAACTGGCGAAGGTCCGGCGAAAGGCCGCCAGCATTCGCTCACGGGGAATCATCACCGCGGGAGGGAGGTCCCGCAGCCCGCTGGCCACGCGGGGGTCGATCATGAAAATCGCATCCTTAAACGGTATCCTGAGAAATCACACTCGCGGCGGGTCGTTCAAAAAGGCTGTCCAGGGGGAGCTGAAAGCCAGGCAGAATGCCCGGCAATTCGAGCCGGTCGGAACGAGTCAGGATCCGGACGCTGGTGGGAGATTCGTAAATGTAAACCAGCTCTAGCTCCTCGCCCGGATAAACGACCCAGACCGACCTGACCCCGGATCGGAAGTAGTCATCGACCCGGACAAGAACTTCGCAAGCAAGGTTCGTCGGGCTGATGATCTCGATGGCCAGATCGGGGATGACCTCCCAGGCTGCCGTTCTGGGGAAAGGACGGTTCCGCTCCCATCGATCATGAGAGACAAACGCGAGGTCCGGCCGGCGCTTGAGGTCCTTGACCGCGTCGAGCAGGAAGAGCATCTCGCTGAGAACGCGCCCAGCTTCCTGGATTCCGGGCGTTCGTTGCAGCCAGCCGAACAGTTCTGACGCGAACCCCGTTTCAAAGACTCCCATGGCCGGCTTTTCCACCACCTTCCCATTGACAACTTCGTAATGGCCTTCGGGCTCGACGACGGTGAGGTCAATCGGTCCGCTCGCGAGCTCGGTCGTGGGTAGGGAGCCGATCGTTGACATGGCGAAACTCCGGAAAGATCGCTGGATTCTGCTTGCTCTCCATAACCGATTGTACCATCTTGCGAGGCCGTCGGGCGCCACGGCCGTCCCCATGGACCAAGGCCGTTACCGCATCTCCTGCCCAGGTCCAGGGGATGGTGAGGATGCCAACCGTCTTCCTGATCCGGGCATGTGAGCAGGCACCAGTGGTCACTGGCCAATGTCCAGCGTGTCGGCGGGCGCAGGTCGCGTTGTCGGGAAACGGGCCTTGCGATATACTACAGCGCGAACAACGCATGGCCGAGGCCCGAGCAAGCTCCCACTGGCTTCCCGAGCCATCTCCGATCACGCTCCACGGGACGTGACGGAATCGACGCGTCGCGGACGGTTCTTGCAATTCACCAAGGAGTCGTTGGCATGGACGCCAACCTGACGGCAGATGCGATCCTTACCAAGCCTGGCGTGGGCCTGCGAAGCCTGATTCCACTGGCCCAGGCGGCACGGCCTCGGCAGTGGATCAAGAACCTCGCCTGCTTCGCCGGTCTCGTCTTTTCGGGCCGGATGTTCGAGCCGGCGGCGATCGTCGAGTCGATCCTGGCATTCGCGGGGTTCTGCCTGGCGGCATCGGCCGTTTATTTGCTCAACGACGTGGTCGACCGGCGACTGGACCGGCTCAATCCTTCGAAGCGAGACCGGCCCATTGCCTCGGGACTGGTCCCGGTTTCATGGGCGCTGGGGGCGTCGGGTCTGCTGGCGGTCGGAGCGCTCGGGACGACGATCCGGCTGGCATCGATCTGCCTCATGGTGCTGGCTCTTTACCTGGCGGTCAACGTGGCGTATTCGCTGCGCCTCAAACACACCGTCCTGCTCGACGTGCTGATCATCGCCTTTGGCTTCGTGCTCCGCGTGCTGTACGGGGTTTACGCCATCGAGGTCAAGCCGACCTCGTGGATCGTCCTGTGCATGTTCTTCCTCGCCCTGTTCCTGGGATTCGCCAAGCGGCGAGGGGAGATGCACCTCATGGGCGAGGCCGAGCCGTTTCGCCGCCCCGTGCTGTCCAAGTACCGGATCGGCTATCTGGACCTCATGCTCGGGATGACGGCCACCCTGGCGATCCTTTGCTATGCGCTCTACACCGTCACCGGGCACCGGGGAAATGCCTCGCTCGTGGTGACCGTTCCGCTGGTCACCTACGGGGTTTCCCGTTATATGCTGCTGGTCACAGTCGACGGCGAGGGCGAGGCTCCCGAGAAGCTGCTGGTCACGGACCGCATTCTCCTCGGCACGGGATCGCTCTGGGTCGCCTCCTGCGTGCTGGTCATCTACTCGAAGATCCAGCTCTTCGCCGAGTGAGCCGGCGCCTGCCCGGCATCGTGAGCTACCGGGCCAGGGCAACCGCTGCGGGCTGACGGCGGAACACGCGGATCTCGTAAGGCGGAGATCCCCTCCCCAGGACGGCGGCGATATGCCCTCGCGTGCTGCCGGCCGCGGCATAGTGTCCAACCAGAGACCAGCGGCCGCCGAAGAACTGTAAGGTTTCTTGTTCGGTCGCGGGCTTGAGGATCAGCAGGTTGACACGCTCTCGGTCGGCCGCCGAGAGTGCTGGCTGCTGCCCCTTCATGCCGGGGAACAGTCCGGCATAAGGCGGCAGGAAGAGGACGGCGGCGGCTTTCTTGGCTGGATAGTAGGCCTCGTATTCGCTGTAGACCCAATCGGTCGGCGTGACCTGCTCGGCGACGACCTGGTCGACGGGCGCGGGATCCCTCAGCCCCCACTCGCGGCAGGTGACGGCCAGCCTGGCGGGAAGGCCAGCGGCACACGCCAGCAGCAAAAGCGGCATGACCAGCTTGCGGACCGGCCGCGCCCGGCCGCCTTGGAGTTCGGCGGCGGCGCAGGCGGCCATCGGGATGAACGCCATCCAGCAGTAGTAGCGGGCATACTTGCCGGCGAGGGCCAGGATGCACGGGACGATCACTCCCGCCAGCAAGCCGGCAGCCAGCGAAGATCGAAGCCGGAAGTCGCCGCGCCGGAGCGCCGAGACCAGGATCAGCCCCAGTGCCGCCAGCAAAAGGATGCTGCTGGGCTCGGTAAACGGCGCGATGAGGGCCGTGGCCAGGCGCTCCGCGATCGAGCGCCCGGTGCCGGAGAGGATCGTCACCGATTTCAGAAACTCATGCCACACGTCGTTTTCGAGCAAGAACGCGGCCAGGCAGACGACTCCGGCGAGACATCCCAGACCGACCGTCAACAAATCGGCGATCGCGGCTGTGCCGCGGAGCAGCAAAACCAGCAGGCCGAGCAGTGCCAGGTAGGGCAGCAATTGAAGCCCGGCCCAGGGACCCAAGGCGGCAAGGACGAACAATCCCACCGTTCTTGCCCTGGATGGCCGCAACGTGAGCGTGAGGAACAGACCCGAGACGAGCAGCATCCCCAGACAGTCGTAACGGCCGCTGCGGTAGGAATAGGTCACGCCGTCGCCACAGAGGACCAGGAGCGCAAAGACGAGCCTGGGAACCGTGGACCGCACCAGGCCCAGCCGGTCCAGGGCCAGCAAGCAGACCGCGGCCACGGCCAGGATGAGCACGTAGTTCAGTCCGCGAACCGAGACCACATCAAAGCCGAAAACACGGATCCAAGGGTAGAGGCAAAGCGAGTAGAGCGGACTGTTCCCCGCGAACATCGTGCCGCGGCTTTGGAACCAGGCCGACGTGGTAAACCCCTGGCCGAAGTAAAGATTGGCGGCCGGGTCAGTGAACATGACCTCGTCTTGCCAGATCACGGGGCTGCGCGACGAGGTGCCCAGGTTGGCGGCCAGGAAGGACGAGAGCAACAGGAAGCCGAGAACAAGCTCCACCCGGCGCGAGTTGATCAAACGATGCATCAGCCAGCTCCATGGATCCATCCGGTTGAGCGCTGCGAGCGGCCGCGCATTCGAACCTCTACTGTCCTCCTTTCGCGGCCACGGCTGTGGAGCCGGCAGTGTACTGGCTTCGAGAGCGATTGACCAGGGGACTCGAGTATCCTCACACGGCCATTTCATTCTCCGACCGCGGCCGGCGGTATCCTGGGAGAACTTTCGGACTGGGGACGTCACTGATTGTCGAGCGTCTTTCTGGGCCGACCTGGTCCGCGGAGTGTGAAGTCCAGTTTCAATCGGGCGGCGGTCGCCAGTACCCAGGGTGCTGGTCCCAAGGGGCGGCCCCGTCGCACGCAGTCCCGCACCCCCTGCAGTTCTTCCTCCGACAGGCCGCCGTCGACCAAGGTCGTCCAGTTCCGGGGCCGATTCACGGGCCAGGGGCTCAAGACGAAGTCCTTGCTGGGGTGGGCGCGCCGCCAGAGTCCGCACCATCGCCATTGCCGGGCACTCTCCACCAGTTTGGCGCGCACGGCGTTCGCCTCGACGTATCGGCAGAGCGTGAGGAAGTACTTGTCCTCTGCCACGGGAAAGCTCTTGAATCGCCCCTGGTACAGGTGTCCTGTCCCCCGGCGGTGAGAGTGTTGATGGTGCCGGCGGACGTGCGTCACCCCGACCCACCCCATCAGCCTCCCCAGCGCGACGTCGGTCTTCGGCCGGACGACCAGATGCCAGTGATTGGGCATCAAGCAGTAAGTCAGCAGAGCCACCGGATAACGCTTCAGCCCCTCGCTCAGCACCTGCTCGAAGGCGTCGTAGTCGCCCTCATTGTGAAACAATCGCAGGCGTCCGTTCCCCCGATTGAGGACATGGTAAATCATCCCAGCTTCAACGGATCGAGCGGTTCGTGGCATCCAGACAGCTTCGCCGATGCTCCCCCAACCTGTCAATATCAGTGGCGTCCCCTTTTCCTCGTGCCTTTTCCTCGTCGTTGGCAGCCATGTCGGCCGTCGCCATGCTGGCATCGATGGCAGCCCGAATCGTAGCTTTTGAGAATTCTCGCTGATCTCCACCGCGGTTTGGATCCTCTTTCCAAGTCTCTTGAATATCACCACTTGCGATGTAATACGTGGGGCTGCTGTGGAGATCAGCGAGGACTCTCGTATATCCTCCTCAGAGGCCCGGCAGGGCATCGCGGGTTGATTTCGGCTTCGGGTGCGTCCACAATACCTCGTGCCCGTTCTGCCCTGGCTGGGCGGGTATTGATAAGCCTGATTTGCCGTCATCATTCCGTACAGAGCCAAAGGCCCTGGCGGGTCGTGTGAGCGCGGCGCACCCTAATAGGCACCGCAGGAGAGCCCCGCCGATGGCGTCGTTCAACCCTCAGGATCACGGCTTCGGGTTCGAGGAGCCGCCGCCGCGGCCCGCGACGCCCCCCGTCCGGCGCAGGTTCTTGATCATCTTGTTCGTGCTCTGCATCGCTGCTCTCATCGTTTATGGCGTGCCGTACGTGGCCGAACGCACGGGTTATTCCTGGGAGGCGGGCCGGGCAAGAGCGGCAACGGAAGCTCTGGCCAAGCTTGACAAGGCCGGCGCGGTCAGCCAGACCTCGGCACTGTTTCGACTGGCGGTGACCGCCGTCTCGCCGGCCGTAGTCAACGTGCAGGCCGAACACGAACGGCGGAGAGCCGAGGGCGTTCTCGGGCTGCCGCTGGGAGGTAATCCCATGGGACCGGGGTTCCAGGGGGGCGAGCTGGGCTCGGGTGTCATCATCGACAAGGCTAAGGGCTACGTGGTGACCAACTTCCATGTCGTCAAGGAGGCCGAGCGGATCATGGTTCGGCTGGGACCGGGTGACGACGTCCCGGCGCGGCTGGTGGGCGCCGATCCCAAGAGCGACGTTGCCGTGCTCCAGGTTCGCGCAACGCTGAAAGTTCAGGCTGAGTGGGGCGACTCTGACCAGCTCGATATCGGCGACTGGGTCCTGGCTATTGGCAGTCCGCTGGGGTTCGACCATTCCGTGACCGC
Source organism: Planctomycetaceae bacterium (assembly GCA_019237095.1). GTDB lineage: Bacteria > Planctomycetota > Planctomycetia > Isosphaerales > Isosphaeraceae > Aquisphaera. The sequence continues at coordinate 13,018 of JAFAHT010000198.1, read as the reverse complement.
GGGCATCGTCTCGGCCACCGAACGAAACGACTTGAAGATCGCCGACTACGAGTCGTTCATTCAGACCGACGCCGCGATCAACCCTGGCAACTCGGGCGGTCCCCTGATCAACCTCGCCGGCAAGGTGGTGGGCATCAATACCGCGATCATCAGCCGGACCGGCGGTTACGAGGGCATAGGTCTGGCCATTCCTTCCTCCCTGGCCAGAAAGGTCGTGGACGGGCTGATCAAGAACGGCAAGGTGATCCGCGGCTATCTTGGGGTTGTCATCGATCCACTCGACGCCGAGACGGCGCGAAAGCTGCGGCTTCCCGTCCATCGCGGTGTCCTGATTTCGCGCGTTCAGCCCGGCAGCCCGGCCGCGGCCAGCGGGCTGAAGCGAGGGGACGTGATCGTGAAGCTGGCCAACCACGAGGTCTCCGATCCCGCCGAACTGCGAATCCTGACCGCGGGTCTGGACGTGGGGGCCCAGGTGCCCCTGGTCTTCTATCGCGAGGGGGCAGCGCAGACGGTCGACGTCACGATCAGCGAACTGCCGGACGCTCCCGAGGCCGCCTTCCTTGGCTTCCACGTGCGGGAAGTTCCCGCCGGCGAAGGCAAGATGGCCATCGAGGTCGATCAGGTGAATCCCGCGGGGCCTGGGTTTCAGGCGGGCTTGCGGCCGGGAACAAGGATCCTCGGGGTGGGTCGGTTTGCCGTCGCATCCATGACGGAATTCGAGACGGCCATTCGCCGAATCGATCCCGAGCGTGGTCTTCCCCTCGTTGTCCTCTTGCCCGAAAGGAACCGGCCGGTCTTTCTGGTTATCGGCGGCTCGCCCCCGGCCCCCGGCGCCCGGGACGAGAACGGGAATGGCAATGAAAACGGCAATGGTCAGGTCCAGGGCAATGATCGCCCGTGACCTCCTGCGTGCGGCTCCGTCCAGTCAGAGGGCATCCAGCAACGCGCGGTTTTGCCGCGATCGGCAGCCCAGAACCGTCAAGCCCGGCGGCGCTCGGTTACGAAATTGCTGGCGGCACGCTGAAGAAAGTTGGCCAGTGCTTGACTTGGACACTTGGTTTGCAGGATATTGATGAGCACAATTTAAAGGCGCTGAGAAGACTGGGCAAACGAATCTTGGGTCAAACGACTGTGATCTGGAGCTATCGGAACCGGGCGTGACGGCGGGAGGGCATTGCTGGCCCCTGAGCGTTGGTGCATCATGCACTGTCAGCATAAGTGCTAAAGTCATGCCGGTTTAGCAAGAATGTGCGCGATCTCGGCGGCAGCCTCGAAAAACTTGACCGAAAAACGCTTGGGGCTATAATTCCCCTGTGATCGGCAATGATTTCTTCAGGGCACGGTGAGCAGATCGCAAGGGAGTCTTCGATGGCTCTCTGAGCTCCGGCGACTGCGAACCATGGACCCGGGCTCGTGCCTGAGTATCAGGAGCTCCCGGTGCCCCGACACTCCGACGCCACCAAGGCCGCCATAAAAAACGCGGTGGATATTGTCGCGCTTGTGAGCGAGTATCTGCCGCTTCGCCGGGCCGGTTCCAAGTTCAAGGCGCTGTGTCCGTTTCATGACGACCACAATCCCTCGCTAGAAATCAACCCCGCGCGCCAGTCGTTCAAATGCTGGAGCTGCAGCGCCGGGGGTGATGTCTTTGATTTTGTGAAGAATTACGAACACATTGATTTTCCAGAGGCGATGCGCATGCTGGCCGAGTGGGCAGGTATTGTGCTGGATAGCCCGCCGGTATCCGCGTTCGCTTCCATTGCATTAGCGGGGCCGTCGAAATCTGACCTGCTTGCGGTGCAAGCCTGGGCGGAGGAGCTTTTTGCACGGTTGCTGGCGAAGTCGGAAGCAGCGCGGGCCTACGCTCTGGGCCGGGGCCTGACAGCGGCGAGCATCGAGCAGTTTCGGCTTGGTTACTCACCGATCGAGCGGGGCTGGTTGGTGAATGAGGGCCGCAGCCGCGGCTATTCGACCCAGCTTCTGGAGCAAGCCGGATTGGTTTCCCGACCGGAAGACTCATCCGGGACCGTCCGCGAGCGATTTCGGGGTCGGCTGATCTTTCCCATTCATGACGAGCGAGGCCGCGCGATCGGATTTGGAGGACGAATTCTTCCTGAAGTCGAACGCGCAATGGCCTCGCAGGGAAAAAATGTCGCAAAATATCTTAACAGCCCCGAGACGGCCCTGTTTCAGAAGCGCAAGGTTCTTTACGCAGCCGATCGCGCCAGGGCCGCCTGTCGCGAAGCCGGGTGGGTGGCTGTCGTCGAGGGCTATACCGATGTGATTGCGGCGCACCAGGTGGGATTGTGCAACGTCGTCGGCACCCTGGGAACGGCCCTGGGTGAAGACCATGTTCAGGGCCTGCGACGCCTGGCCGGCTTGGTCGTGCTTGTCTTTGATGGAGATGACGCTGGCCAGACCGCTGCGGATCGCGCGCTGGAACTCTTCCTGGGACATGAACTCGACGTGCGCATCTTGAGTCTGCCTGCGAACCTTGATCCGTGCGACTTCCTCTTGAACGAAGGGGCCGACGCATTTCGCGAGCTGGTCGCTGGGGCGGTCGACCCGCTGGCTTTCGTGCTTGAGCGGGCGGCGACGCGGTTCGACTTTGGCGCGATTGAAGGGTCGCGGCGAGCCGCGGAGTGGGTGCTCGGCATTCTCAGCCGGATACCCTCCACTCAGCGAATCGGGATGGATCTGAAGCTGGCCAAGTCGCTCGACAACCTGGCTCTTCGTTTGAACCAGCCGGTCGATTACCTGAGAAGACGGCTGCGAGAACTGAGGCAGGCCGCAAGGCCGCGACCCGGTCGCGGTAACCCGGGGCCCGTGGCCGCGGCGAACCTGTCCCGGACCGCGGCGCAGGCCGTCGACCCGGTTGCGGAGAGCAGTACTCCGCCGGCGCCCTTCCGGCTCCGCGATCTTGACCCGCTCGACCGCGAGCTGATTCAGATCGTACTCAACGAGCCGGGCTTGATCTCTGAGCTGGTTTCTCGTGTCACCGCCGCTTCGCTGCGGGATGCTCCTTTGCGGGCGATCCTGCAGGCCTGCTACGACCTTCACGGGGAGGGGCAACCGCCTTGCACCGAGGAGGTCATGCTTCGCCTCGATGATCCCCAGGTTCGCGCCCTGGCGGCAGGATTGCTCCTGCCGATGGACCCGGCGCCCTTGCCCGAGGACGTACGTCCCGCTTCCTGGCAAGATCGCCTCAAAGGCGTGCTCGGCACCCTGGCCGGGCGCGAGCGGCAAAACCGGCTCGGGGACCTGCGCAGGGCCCTGGCCGAAACCGATGAAGCGACCGACCCGGGCGCCCATCGTGCCTTAGAGTTGGAATATCGACGTCTCATGTTACAGCGGCCGGACACGAAGTAAGACGCGTCCTGACCCGTCGTTCCATGCATGTGGGAGGATTCTGGATGGACAAGTTGGACGAGGGCATCAAGACGCTGCTCGACCTGGGCAAACGGCGGGGGTTTCTCACCTTCGACCAGGTCAACGACCTTTTGCCCGACGAGGCGACGAGCCCCGAGCGCATTCACAGCTTGCTCGAGACGCTCGACGAGATGGGCATTGAGCTGATCAACGAGGACGAGGCGGAAACCCGCCTGCTGGCCTCGGGAGATCTGGATGACGAGCCCGACGACGACCTGGCCGAGGAGCCCCTCGAGGACGAGGAAACCGAGCTCACGACCGAGGACCTCGAAGACATCTCGCGACGAATCGACGATCCGGTTCGCATGTACCTGACCCAGATGGGCGAGATTCCCTTGCTCACCCGGGAACAGGAGATCAACCTCGCCAAGAAGATCGAGGTCACCCGCAAAAAGTTCCGCCGCAAGGTGCTCGAGTGCCACTTCGCCCTGGCCCTGGTTGTCGACGTGCTCAAGAAGGTCAACGAGGGTGATCTCCCCTTCGATCGGACTGTCAAGGTCTCGGTCACCGAGAACCTTGAGAAGGACCAGATCCTGGGGCGGATGCCGCATAACCTGAAGACCCTTGAGCACCTGATGGAGTGCAACGTGCGGGACTTCCGGGTCTTCGTCCGCGAACGCGAACCGGCCGGGCGGCTGGCCCTGTTGGCCAACCTCAAGCGGCGCCGGTTCAAGGCGGTCAATCTCGTCGAGGAACTGTCGATCCGGACCCAGAAGGTCCAGCCTCTCATGAAGCGGCTGGAGCAGATCGCCGTCCGCATGGAAGAGCTGCTCGCCCAGCTCAGAGAGCTGCGGGCCGGCCGCGCCGGCAAGGAAGATCGGGGCAACATCGTCAAGGAGCTCAAGGATCTGATGCGGATCACGCTCGAGACTCCCAAGAGCCTCAAGCGGCGTGCCGAGCTGATGAATGAACGCTTCAAAGAGTACGAACAGGCCAAGCGGGAACTTTCCGGCGGCAACCTCCGGCTGGTGGTCTCGATCGCCAAGAAGTACCGTAACCGCGGCCTGTCGTTCCTTGATCTCATCCAGGAAGGCAATACCGGGCTGATGCGCGCGGTCGACAAGTATGAGTATCGCCGTGGCTACAAGTTCAGCACCTACGCCACCTGGTGGATCCGCCAGGCCATCACCCGGGCGATTGCGGATCAGGCCCGCACAATCCGCATCCCCGTGCACATGATTGAGACGATGTCCAAGCTGCGCAACGTCTCCAAGAAGCTGCTCCAGGAGAAGGGACGAGAGCCGACCATCGAGGAGACGGCCCGCGCCGCCAATATCTCGGTCGAGGAAACCCGGCGGGTCATGAAAATCAGCCGCCACCCGATCTCGCTGGACCGCCCCGTCGGCGAGAGCGAGGACAGCTACTTCGGCGACTTCATCGAGGATGAAGCCGCGGAGAGCCCGATCAACGCGGCCACCCAGGAGATGCTCAAGGAGAAGATCGACCAGGTCCTCAAGACGCTGACCTACCGCGAGCGCGAAATCATCAAGCTCCGCTACGGTCTGGGTGACGGCTACACCTACACCCTTGAGGAGGTGGGCCGGATCTTCAAGGTGACCCGGGAACGGGTCCGCCAGATCGAGGCCAAGGCCGTCAGAAAACTTCAGCATCCCGTCCGCAGCCGGCAACTCGAGGGGTTCCTCGAGAGTACCGGTTAAGCCGGCCATCCAACCGCCGGTCGCCTTGGCGACCGGCGGTTTTTTTTGGCTGCGACCTCATACAAAACACCTCAAAGTCCTGGCCGACCCTGAGGGATCACGACGGAGCCATTGACTCATGACCGCTACCGCTGAAATTCTCCGAGACCTTCACCTCCTCCATCATCGTGCCAAGGCCCTGCGCGACCGTCTCGCCTCGGCACCCAGGACGCTGGCCGGCCGCCAGGCCACCCTGGCCAACCGCCAGGCCGACGTGGAGAAAGCCCGCAAGGCGCTCCAGGACGCCAAGGTGCAGCTCAAAAAGCACGAGCACGCCCTCCAGGCCCAGCAAGCCAAGATCGACGATCTGAAGGTCAAGCTCAACCAGGTCAAGAAGAACGAGGAATACAAGGCCCTCCAGAACCAGATCGCGCATGACAAGGCGGCCATGAGCAAGACTGAGGATGAGATCCTGCAGACCTACGAGCAGATCGAAACGCAGGGCGTCGCCCTCGCCAAGCTCGAGGCGGAGGTCAAGTCGTTCGCCCAGGACGTCGTCGCCATCCAAACGGAGATCGAATCGCAGGCCTCCTCCCACAAGGCCCAGCTTCAGGAGCTGGAAACGGCCATCGTCGAAGCCGAGATCTCCATTCCCGAGCAAGAGCGGGAACGCTACAGCCGCACCGTCCGGCAGTACGGAGCCGATGCTCTGGCTGCCTGCGAAAATGGCGCCTGCCTGGGCTGCTTCACCTCCGTCACCATGCAGATGCTCAATCACCTGATCAATGGCGATCAGCTCATGTTCTGCAAGAGCTGCGGCCGGCTCCTCTACCTGGCCGAGCACGCCGAGACGACCTCGAAACGGGCTAGTCGCTAGCAACTGTGATCGCATGCATGTGATCGCCAGATCGTCCCTTGGCCAGATCGTCTCTTGGTTTGATCGAACGCGATTAACCCTCGCGTGGCAGATAACCCAGCCTTATCGAGAATCGATCTCCAGGCGTTTGTGAGCCGACCATGAACGGCTCCATGCGCGCATGAGCCTCCGTCGCGGAACTCTGCTCGCTTCTGCTCGTAGTCCGCTCGGGCAAGAAGAAGAAGGCCAACGCCAGGATCGCGTAGACCGCCAGCAGCATCAGCCCTTCCAGCCAGTTCGATTCGCCGTCCTCGGCGACCATTCGGGCGATCAATACGCCCACCACCACGGCCAGAACCTCAAGCGACGTGAATCGCAGGTCCATCGGTTCGGGCCGCAGATAGCTGGCGAAGACAAGAACCGGGGCGACGAACAGGGCGATCTGCAGCGCAGAGCCGATCGCGATTCCTACGGCCAAGTCCATCTTGTTCTTCAGCGCCACCAGAACAGCCGTGGAATGCTCGGCCGCGTTGCCGACGATCGCCACCAGCACAACCCCGATGAAGATCGAATTCATTCCCAGGACGTGACTGGCATGCTTGACGGCACCGACGAGGATCTCACTCATCAAGGCGACCAGCAGCATCGCCACGATCAAAACCACCGTTGCTGTCTTGCTACTCCAGTGGCCTTCCTCCTCGTGAGCATCCGCATTGTCCGGATTGAACAGGTTCTTGTGGGTAACCAGGCTGAAGACCAAGTGGGCGACGTAGGTGAATATCAAGATCAGCGAGACCCCAATACTCAGCTCGTGCTCCAGCCCAATGTCCCGAGCGGTAACCTCGGGCAGCGCATGAAAGATCGCGGGGATCAGCAGGCCGAACGCCGCCAGCACCAGCATGGTTGCGCCCACGCCGGCGGCCGTGCGATTGAACGCCTGCGTACTGTATTTGAGCCCCCCGGCGAGCAGGCTGGCGCCAAGCACCAAGAGGACATTGCCGAGGATGCTTCCCGCCAGCGAGGCCTTGACCACCTCGTCATAGCCCTTAAAGAGGGCGAACAGGGCAATGATCAGCTCGGCGGCGTTGCCGAAAGTGGCGTTGAGCAATCCGCCAATCCCCGGGCCGAGCCGTTCGGCAAGCTGTTCGGTCGCCTCACCCATCAATCCCGCCAGCGGAATGATGGCCAGGGCGGATCCCGCGAAGAGCCAGATTGGACCCGCGCCGGCAATTCGGAGCACGATGGTCGCCGGCACGGCCAGGAGGAGCAGGCGAATCCAGCCACCGCGGCGAGGATCGATGCATGAAGCCAGGGCCGCCCGATCGGTTCTGCGTGCTGCCCTCGCCAGAGGGTCCCGAGTGTTGACTCGCTTTTCAGGCACCTTATAATGCCTCCGTCTATCAGGGTTCCGGGATTGCCCCCTGAGTGTTCCATAATAATGGTTAAGTTTCAGTAATCCCGCGACTTTCGCAGACCGAAGAGGCATGAATCATGGCCGGCAGCGTGAAGGAGTTTACCGACGCCAACTGGAAGTCGGAAGTCTTGGATTCGTCGATTCCCGTGGTGATCGATTTCTGGGCCCCGTGGTGTGGTCCTTGCCGCATGCTTGCTCCGACGATCGAAAAACTGGCCGGTGAATTCGACGGGCGGATCAAGGTGGGCAAGATGAACACCGATGAGAACCAGGACACTCCTGGCGGTCTGCGGATCTCCGCCATCCCGACCGTCCTGGTATTCCAGGAGGGGAAGGAGGTCGACCGGCTGGTTGGCGTCAATCCCGAGGCCAAGTTCAAGGCCGCCTTCGCCAAGCTTGGCGTAGTCTGAATAAACTGTGGTCGACATGCGGACGGGCGCGCAATCGCTCTTCGAAGGGCCCGATGAGTTCAGCGTGCGGGTCAAGATTTGCGGCTTGACCCGGGTCGACGAGGCGGTCGCTTGCGTGCAGGCGGGCGCCGACGTGATCGGGCTCAATTTTCATGCTGGTTCGTCGCGATTCGTCGACTTGTCGCGGGCCAGAGAGATCATCGCGGCCATTGCTCGACCGGCACAGGCGGTCGGTCTGTTCGTGAATCGTCCGGCCGATGAGGTTGCCCGCGTCGCCGGCCAACTCGGTCTGGTCACTCTTCAGCTCCACGGCGACGAACCGCCCGAGGATCTTCGGGTGCTGGACCGATTCTGGATCATTCGCGCGTTTCGTCTGGGCAGCGTCGCGGACATCCGCGCGATGAACAATTACCTGGAGAGGGCCAGTGCGGCAGGCCGATCGCCCGACGCGGTGCTGGTCGATGCCCACGTCCCGGGTCAGGTGGGCGGAACGGCAACGCTCGTGGCCGAGGACGTGCTGGCCGAGATCCCTCCCCTTCCCCGCCTGATCCTGGCGGGTGGTCTGACACCCGAAAACGTTACCGAACGGGTCGCGCGAGCACATCCCTGGATGGTCGATGTGGCCAGCGGGGTCGAGTCGTCTCCCGGCCGCAAGGATCCCGCGAAGGTGGCCGCGTTCATTCAAGCAGCGCGGAGGACGCCTCTGGGGTGAGACCTCCAGGCATTCGCGGCTTTTCCGACCGGCTCGACGGTGCCGGGATCGCCCGCCATCGACCAGATGGTTGACAACCCAGTCGCCCCGGGATAAGTTGAATTTTCTCATCGCAAATCCTTGGGCGCAAAACTGGTTCGACCATGCCCCCGATGACCAAACGGGACGAATCTCGACCGCTCGACAGGTGCCAGGAAGTCCTCGGCTATGCGTTTCGTGATCCGGCAATGCTGCGCGAGGCGCTGACGCATGCGTCGGGGGCCAACCACAGGTTGTCATCCAACGAACGGCTCGAGTTCCTGGGCGACGCGATTCTCGGGGCCGTTGTCTGCGATCTCCTCTTCCGCAAGTATCCTGATTACCAGGAAGGGGAGCTGACGCGGATCAAGTCAATCGTGGTCTCGCGCCTGACCTGCGCCAAGATCTCCGAGGCTCTGGGCATCGACGCATTTCTGTACATGGGTAAAGGAATGGGCTCTCGCGAACGCACGCCTTCCTCGGTTCTGGCCGATGTGTTCGAGAGCCTGATCGGAGCGATTTTCCTTGACGGGGGCATGGACGCGGCTCGTCAGTTCATCGTGACCCACATCGAACCGGAGATCGACGCGGCCGTCGATGGGCAGGGCGGGCTCAACTACAAGAGTAACTTGCAGCAGGTGGCCCAGCGCGAGTTTGGCGAGACCCCCACCTATCTTCTGCTCGACGAGAAGGGCCCGGACCACTCGAAATGCTTCAAGATCTCTGCGCTGATTGGCCGTCAGCGCCACGCCCCGGCCTGGGGCCGCAACAAGAAGGAGGCGGAACAGCGCGCCGCTCTGAATGCGTTGTGCCAGCTCTCGGGCGAACCCATTCCGTTTGAATCGGACTGACGAGGTTGCCGTGAGGGGTGCGCTCGTATCCGATCTTGGTCTGGTCCCGGAAGTCTGGCTTTACCTCTCACTGCTGGGCTGCGTGACGCTCTTCTTCAAGTTCAGCCGGCTCTGGAGTGTGCGAAACCTGGACTTGCTGCTCCTGTTCGTGCTTGTGCCCGGCATGATGCTGATCGGGGGTAGCCAGGCGCGGCCTCCCTGGTCGGCCTTCATCTGGCTGTTCCTGGGATCGGGGGCATGGCTGGTCCGTTGCCTGCTTGATCTGGGCCTCGCCCGCCGCCCGCTGCTGGAGCCGAACCTTAGCGCTTCTGGCCTGCTCTGCCTGTCGATCGGAATCCTGGCCTTGCTGCTGGCCGAAACGATCGGCTTGCCGGTCGAGGACGGCGCCGCACGCAATCCGGCTGAGCCGGCCGCGAGTGAGGATCGGCCTCCGGCGACCCCCGGGGAAGGAGGCGAAAAAGCCGCCGAGATGAAGCATGCGATCGAGCCCTGGCTGCCAACCTCGCTCAAAAAGAAGCCGGCTCAGGTCGTCGTTTCCCGGGTACTCGCGGTTCTTGCCCATAGCGGGCTTGTCACAGGGCTGATGCTCATCGGCTGGAGACATTTCGACCGGCCGATTACGGGCCTGGCGATGGTGGCGTGTTACCTGCTCTTGCCGTACACGCGGATGGCGGTCGTGGACAGCGGCCAGTTGATCTCGGCGGCGCTCATCATCCTGGCGGTCTTCTGGCACGCGCGGCCCTCGGTCACCGGTGCGCTCATCGGCCTGGCGGCCGGTTGGATTCCGGCCTGCCTGGGCCTGATCGCGCTCTGGGCCGGGTTCTATCGGGGGCGGGGAATGTACCGGTTCCTCATCGTGGCCTGCTCGGTGGCCATTGTCTGTGCCTTGCTGGGCGTCTCCATTCCCGGGCTGGGGCAATGGGCGCGGGCCCTGGGGGCCAGGAGCATCGCCGAGGCCGGTTTGTTGCCCTGGTTCAAGCCCAAGTCGACCGGCAGCTTCTGGGTCAGCATCGACACGGCATTCCGACTTCCCGTTCTGATCGCGTATCTTGCCCTGATCATCGTCACCACGCTCTGGCCGGCTCGCAAGAGCCTGGCCGAGTTGATGTCCCTGTCGGCAGCGCTCCTAGTGGCCAGCCAGTTCTGGTACCTGGACAAAGGGGGAACACTCGTCCTGCTCTATCTCCCCCTGGTCATCCTCATGATGTTCCGCCCCACGATGGCTGCCCGCCGCCCGCTCGCGACACCACTCCAGCCGGCCGCCACGCGGGCCTAGTGCTCGATCGGTGGTCATTCCGGACGACAGCCCCACACCGTCCCCCTTTCACCGGTACTGGACGGGCGTCCGATAGAGAAAAGTAGAGAAACGCGGAGATTTTCGTTTCCGCAGGTGATGGATTCACAAGCCTGAAGCGCCAGCGAAGGTGATTCCGGGACTTGGAAAGGGACTTCGCTGGCGCTTCAGGCTTATCAATATCTCCCCGGCTGCTGGCCAATGTCCAGGATGCTGCACGCCTGGATCACATTCAAACCCAGGGCCTCGGCCCGAGCGGCCAGCTCGGGTGATTCGGAACCGGGGTTGAGCCAGACCTCGCCGACGGGTTTTCGCGCCACGGCGTCGATGAGCTTGAGGCCGATCCTGGGCGGAACGTAGAAGCTCACGCGGTCGAGGCGATCAACGGGGACTGCATCCAGATCTGGAAAAGCCGGCATGCCCTCGACTTCGGTCAAGGTGGGATGGATCGGGAAGACTTCCCATCCCTGGTCGCGATAGGCACGGACTGCCTTGTTGCCATACTTGGATCGATCATCGCTAGCGCCGAGGATGGCGACGGTGGAACGTGAGTCGGGCACGGTGAAACCTCCGTGAAAGACCTGGGGACAACACGATCGGCGATTCTGCTGAATTATGTTCCGGAGATCCTGGTCAGCCAAGAGGGGCCCGTTGGCGCTCTTCACCCCCCTTGCCCGTCGCGACCGGAACTGGCCAGAATCAATGCTTGATCGAACGTCTCGCCGAGATCCTGTTCGTCGGAGCGTCCATCCCATGGGACTGGTACTGACCTACGACCTGGTCGCCAAGCGCATCGACCATTCGCTCCTGGGGCCGACTCTGACCGATCACGACCTCGAAGAGGGCTGCAAGCTTGCGACGAAGTACCGTGTGGCCAGCGTATGCATCAAGCCTTATGGCGTGCCTCTCGCCGCGCGCCTGCTCGCGGGTTCGGGAGTCGCGGTCGGCACGACGATCGGCTTTCCCCACGGCGGCCACGCCACTGCGGTCAAGGTCTTCGAGGCCCAGAAGGCGATGGACGACGGCGCGTCCGAGCTCGATATGGTAATCAACATCGGTCAAGCCATCGGCGGCAGTTGGGATGCGGTGGCCAGCGACATCGCGGCGGTGACCAGAGCGGCCCATCAGCGCGGGGCGCTCGTCAAGGTGATCTTCGAGAATTGCTATCTCACTGACGAACAGAAGGTGAAGCTTTGCCAGATCTGTGGTGAGGTGAGGGCCGACTACGTCAAGACCTCGACCGGCTACGGGAGCGGAGGAGCCACGCACGAAGACCTCATCCTGATGCGCAAGTCTGCGCCCCCGCACGTCAAGCTCAAGGCTGCCGGCGGCGTCCGGACGCTCGACGGTGCGATCGCCGTGGTCGAGCTGGGCTGCGACCGGTTCGGGGCTTCGAAGACCGCCGCGATTCTCGACGAGCTGAGATCGCGACTAGAGATGTGATAGCGCGTTCACTGTGACCTGATCTTGCCGATGAGAACGTTAGCCTCCGCAGCCGGGGTTCCGGCGCTCATGAGACGAAAACTGCTCGACACCGTCTTCGGTGCCGACGACGAGCAAGTCGCAAAGGCCCAGAAACAGGCCGGTCTCGAAGACTCCGACCACCGTCTGGAGGCGGGAATCGAGCTCTTCAGGGTCGGCGATTTCGGCAAACTGGCAGTCGATGATCGCATTACCCCCGTCGGTCAGGAAGAGTGTACCGCTCGGGAGCGGGCGGATGCTGGTCTCTGCGCCCAGTCTTTGAAGCCGCCGCTCGGTGTGCTTCAGACCGACGCGACTGACCTCGACGGGGATGGGGACGTTCCCCAGACGATCGACGCGCTTGTCGTTGGTGATGATCGTCACGCGGCGTGCGGCGACGCAGGCGACGATCTTTTCACGCAGCAGGGCCCCGCCGCGGCCCTTGATCATCCGAAATTGGGGATCGACCTCGTCGGCACCGTCGAGGTTCATATCCAGGCTGCTAATATCGTCGAGCTCGCGGAGAGGAATATGCAGGTGGTTCGCCAATACGGCCGTCGCCACGCTGGTCGGCACGCCGATGATCTTCAGACCGTCCTGTTCGCGTCGTTCACCCAGGCGCTGGACCATGAGCGCCGCCGTCGAGCCAGTGCCCAGCCCCACGACCATTCCCGACTCGACCAGGTCCGCCGCAGCCCGCGCCGCTCGAACTTTCGAGGGATCTAGATCTTTACCCACCGCGCGATGTCCTTCCCGGAAGTTGTTCAATTCGTGCCGGTTCGATCTCTAACTTCTGCCAGGGCAGCCGATGCAGCTCACACGTCTCGTGCTGTGTGAGGCAATCGGTGCAAGTCGGGGTGACCAGATTCGAACTGGTGACCTCCTGCTCCCAAGGCAGGCGCGCTAACCAGGCTGCGCTACACCCCGCGACTTCATTCA
>JAFAHT010000192.1 GCA_019237095.1 Planctomycetaceae bacterium | reverse complement strand
ATGTGCCCTGCCAGAACGGTGGAGCGTCCTGGTCTGGGTCGGTTCGTTCATCGCATCTTAACTGTAACATAATTGAAGGAATGAAACATCGAGTATAGGCGAGAAAAAACCCCCGCGGCGCGTTGGGAAACGCACGCGAGGGTCTTTCGTAGCCAGCTCAAACCCTGCTCGCCACGAGCAGGCCCTTGGTACCTCCTAATTAACCGACCGGACGACTGAAGTCAATGAGCGCACGGGAGGCGCGGGGAGACCCCCGACCGAGCCTCGCGCGACTCGACGCGTAATCAATGAAAAAAAGGGACGCCAATTACCTCTTCCGCTCTTTTCTTGTAGTGTGACTCTGGCCTGATTGAAATTGCTTGTTTTCCTGGGTCGTTGGGGGCCGGCCCGCGGGTCAGATCGACCGCGGTCCGTGCCGCGATCTGTTTCGCCTGGTCCTGCGTTCGCTAGAAGACCAAGGCCATGTTCTACGGGCCTTTCCGGGCTCGACCGGTCATCCACGCGGAGACTCTCGGTTGCCTGGGCGGGGGGGAGGTCGGGAAACCGCGCCCGAACCAGCGCCTGACCCGCAGGGCGGGAGGTAGCCGGTTGTGGAGCGGAGGTTTGGTCGGATATGGTGAACGCTGCTGCTCGTACCTTCCGTTTCAACAGGCAGGGATGGAACAATCGCCGAATCTGGATTGGCGGTCGCGGGGAGTCTTTTCGGTATGGTCGGCCTTGCTGCCCGGTTGTTGCCGTACGCTCTGGCGTTTTTCAGCAGTCTTTGCATCATGATTCTGGAACTGGTTTCCAGCCGCCTGGTGGCCCAGCATGTGGGATCGTCGCTGACGGTCTGGACCAGCGTGATCGGCATCATCCTGGGCGGAATCTGCCTGGGCAACGTGCTGGGCGGCTGGCTAGCCGACCGGGTCGAGCCGCGGCGGGCGGTTGGACCCCTGTTCGCGCTGGGATCGCTGCTGGTGGTCGGCTGTCTCTGGATCAACGCCGAGGTCGGCCACATCATCCCGGCGCCCGAGACGATCAACTGGGAACTGCGCACCGTGATCGTGGTGATTCTCGACTTCCTGGTTCCGGCGACCGTGCTGGGGATGGTCGGACCGGTCGTGGCCAAGATGGCCGTCGAGCAGGCGCAGCGGTCCGGCAGCGCGATTGGCGACGTTTACTTCTGCGGGGCGATCGCTTCGATCGCCGGCACCTTCCTGGCCGGCTTCGTGCTGATGTACCTGGCCCCGAGCTCGACCATCGTCTTGCTGGTCGCAGCGGCGCTGGCATTGCTGGCCGCGGCTCTCTTCGGCCAGGTGGGCGGGCTCGTGCTCGGCCTGCTCACCGCGCTCTTGCTTGGTCTGGGATCGATCGATCCACTGGTCCGGTCGCTCGGCCTGGGGGCCATCGCTCTTGGTTCGTACCAGATCAACTTCCTGGCGCTGGCCGGCAACGTCACGGCCCTCCTGCTCGGTCTCCTGGGTCTCTCCAGCCTGTTCGCGGCACGGCGACAGTACCAGGCTCTGGGTGAGAAGACCAACGGGAGCGTCGGCGCAATCGATCCGGACGCGCCGCGGCCCAGCCTGTCCGACCTGGCGATCCTGGCGTTTCTGGCCAGCCTTGGCTTCATGGCTCTGGAGATGGTGGCCGGGCGGATGGTGTCGCGCCACCTGGGGTCGAGCATCTACGGCTGGACCAGCGTCATCGCCGTTCTGCTTGCCGGATTGAGCCTGGGCAACTTCCTGGGCGGACGCGCCGCCAACCTGATCAAGAGCGAAAAGCAGGCAAGCTGGCTGTTCCTGGCCGCGTCGGTCCTCGTCCTCAGCGTCCTGCTGCTGGAGTCGCCGCCCCGATGGCTGCACGAAGCATTCAACCCGGGTCCTCCCAGGAGCGTGCTCAGCGCGGCGATTAGCTGGTCCGAGCTGAAGCTGCCGCTCTTGCCGGCCATTACTCTGTCGTGGCCGTACCGGGTCCTTCTGGTCACCACCCTGGTCTTCTTCCTCCCCGCGGTCTCGATGGGGACGGTCAGCCCGGTCGTGGCGAAGCTGGCGGTGGACCGGCTGAAGCGTTACAAGCGGACCGGCACGGCCATCGGGCAGGTGTATGCCTGGGGCATGGTCGGCAGCATCCTGGGCACCTTCCTGACGGGGTTCGTCCTGATCGACATCATCGGAACCAAGGGAGTACTCTTGCTGCTGGGCACCTCCATGGCGTTCGCGGCAACCGTGCTGGGATCGGTCTGGCACGCCGTCTGGGCGGGCGTTCCGCTCGGGCTATGCGTGGTCGCGTTCACTCCGCTGAACACGTTCCAGAGGATGGGCGAGGAGTGGGGAATTCGCGAGGAAAAGGGAAATCCCGCAACCACCGATGACGGTTTTGCCTGGATCGACGAGAGCAAGTATTACTTCATCAAGGTCACCAACGAGCCCGAACCGGACACGGATGCGCAAAAGCGCACGCTGGTTCTCGATAACCTGATTCACGGTTATTTCATCCTTGGCCATCCCGAGCGGCTGGACTACGGCTACGAACACATCTACGCCCTGGTGGCCTACCGGGCCGCCAAGGCCGGCGGCAAGATCACCCTGGCCCCGGACAGCCCGCCCACGACCAGAAAAGCGGCCGCCAGGAACGGCGCCAGCCTGCCCGACCAGGTTTTCGCCTCGCAAGCCAAGGACAAAGGCGCTGGCGGGCCCGATTCGAAAAACTCGGACAAGGTCAAGGATCAAGACAAGGACAAGACCAAGAAAGCCACGCTCGATCAGGCCGAGAAAGCGAAAAACGAGGAGGAAGACAGGCACACGCCCGTGCTGCCCAAGGTGGAGCGGTCCACGCTGAAGACCCTGTTCCTGGGCGGCGGGGCCTACACATTCCAGCGGTACATGCAATACGCTTATCCCGGCACCGAGGTCGACGTCGCCGAGATCGATCGGGCGGTCACCAATGCCAACTACCAGGCGACAGGCCTGCCCCGCGACACAACGATCAGGACCCACTGGGGCGACGCGCGACAGTTCGTCGATCGCAACCAGGACACCAAGCAATATGACCTGATCTTCGGCGACGCGTTCAACGATTTCTCGGTTCCCTGGCACCTCACAACCCATGAGTTCAACGAGAAAATCGCCAAGATGATGAGTCCGACCAGTGTTTACATGATCAACATTATTGATGTTTACGAGTCGGACTCGGTCGCACTGAAGAAGGCCGAAAAGATCATCGAGGACAAGAAGATCACCGGGCCGGCTGAACAGGAGCGGGTTCGCCGGCAGGAGCTGGATCGGGCGCACCGCTACGGCGGCTTCCTCGGCGCCTGGGTCAAGACCGCCGCCTTGACCTTTTCCCACATCTACATCTTCGGCACCGATCGCAACCCGGGCTCCGGATTGCGCGAGACCTTCGTCGTGGTCGCATCGCGGCAGCCGATTGACTTCACGGACCTGGGCCGCCGCGACGATGATCCCCAGTTCTATCACAACGACCGCCGAACCGAGCCGAAACCGTACCCGCCCGACGATGAGAAGGCCATCTTCGAGAGCCGCTCCCGGGACATCATCCTGACCGATGACTACGCCCCGGTCGAGAACCTGCTCGCCCCGGTGGCCGAGACGCGGGCCGACGACTGACCGGTGCCTCGATCATCACTTGGCTGCCGAACCAAGAAAGCCTCCCATGGCCGACACCAAGCCAAGACCGGACCGAATCTGGCTCATCATCGCCTTGGTATTCCTGGGTTTCTGGGTCGTCTACCTGACCTTCTTCGTGCCGGGGAACCGCCGGCCTCTGGAGGACGCGGGAATCGACCTGCCGGCGGACTACAACTGGAAGCTCGAGGATCTCAGCGAGCAGCCGGTGCAGTTCTCTCGCTTCAAGGGCAAGACGGTGTTCCTGAACATCTGGGCCACCTGGTGCGGCCCGTGCGTGGGTGAGTTGCCCTCGATCGCAAGGCTTGCGGCGAACCCCCGTCTGAAGGGCAAGAACATCGAGTTCGTCTGCGTCTCGACCGACGACTCCGCCGACACGGTCGTGCGGTTCGTCCGCGACAAGAACTGGCCGATGACCGTGCTTCGCGCCCAATCGCTGCCGCCGGTTTTCCATACCGAGGCCATCCCGGCAACCTACATCATCACACCCGGCGGTCGCATCGTGGCGGTCGAGGTCGGAGCGAACGACTGGGACAACGCGGATGTCGTCGCGTTTCTCGAAAAGGCCGCCACGAAGCCCGAACCTGCCGGCGAATCCGTAAAGAGCCCGGCCAGCCCAGGCGGCTGAGCTGTCGGCTCCGTGAGCTCCGGTTGTTCTCAGTCGCTTTCGAAGGACACCTCGTCCCAGGATTGCGGCGCCGGCTTCTCGCCGCCCAGCGGCTGGCCCGTCATGGACAGGTAGGTCACGGCGAGCATCAGGCCGGTGAACGGCACGGTGAAGAGAAGACCCACGAAGCAGGCGAGGAATCCCCCCAGGTTGATCAGGCAAAGCATGGCGTAGACCGCGTTCAAGGTCCCCACCCGTCGGCGCGTTGCCTCCCACGAGAAGCGCAGTGAATCCACTGCGCCCGCGTTGTGGTCGAGAATCATGTAGGGGAACTGCGAGAAGCGCATCGCCACGTAGATCCCGACGATGCAGGCGATGACGATTCCCACGGCGAAGACCAGGACGATGGCGAGACTGCGGGGACCGACAAGCCCCGACAGAATCGGTATCCAGATCAGGTTCACCAGCACGATGAGGCAAAGTGCCAGCGCGAAGAGGACAGCCGCCAGGATGGTGGTCAGGATAAAACGGCCGCCGTGAAAGACCCGCTCCAGCACGGATGGCTCGCCCCGCGCCACTGCCAGCATGGCGAGGTTCTGGCCGATGCTCAGCCAGACGTTGAAAACGTACGCGCCGACGAAAACCGCGAACTGGACCAGGAAGTACTGGAGCCGGTCGCCGGGCGGCACTGCGAGTTCACGGAGTAGCCGCGTTTGCAAGAACTGGATGCCCCACGTCAGGGCCAACACCGTCCAGCAAACCGCGATGCAGGCGCCCAGTCGCTCCTTGTAAAGGGCCCAGGTCGCACTCAGGATGCAGCCGAATTCGAACGGGACGACGGCCGGAGACTCGCCTCGCGATCGATGGCCGAGCTGGCTCCGGGGTGGTGCATAAGGGTTGGTTTCGTCGCCAGGAAAATCGGGATCCAGGCCGGTTGCCATCGATTTGACCTCAGGGAAAAGCCGGGCGATCCACTACGGAGGCGCTCAGATCAGTTCAGTTCAAAGCAGGTGTCGGGCCTTGATCTCGAGGTAGCGGCTGACCAGGTCGCCGGTCAGATCGTCGGGGAAGACGTCGAGAGTCAACACCCCTCGGCGTCGTAGTCCGGCGAGCACCCGCTCGCGCCAGTTCAAGAGGTCGGCGGCGGCCGCTCCCCGATAGAGCGTCGCTCCGTCGTCCTGCGCCTTGTCGGCCAGGGCGAAGAGATCATGATCGCGGAGGAAGACTCCCAGGGGCAGGTGCCGGCCGGTCAGGTTGCCCAGGTATTCCGAGACAATCTGAGCATTGACCTCGTCGAACAGGTTCGTCAGCAGAACAACCAGCGAACGTTTCCGGCACCGTTCCTCGAGCTCCACGAACGCCCGATCATAGCGAGGCTCGACCGGTTCGGGGAACACATTGTGGACCGCATGCACCAGCCGCCTGATCCGCCTTGGGCCGCCGCCCGGGGGAATGTAGGCACGGGTGCGGTCGGAAAAAGCCAGGAGCCCGACCTGGTCGTTGCGAATCAGGGCCACGTGCGCCAGCAGTAGCATGGCGTTCAGCGCATGGTCCAGGGGCGATAGTCCGCCTCCGGTGTCGCCGGCCATCATCCGCCCGCAATCGATGAGGAAAAGGATGCGCTGACTCTGGTTGTGCTGGTGGGCGCGGACCGTTAACCTACGCCGGCGGGCGGTGGCGCGCCAGTCCAGGTGCCGCGGGTCGTCGCCCTCGATGTAGTCGCGCAGCCGCTCGAACTCGTTGTCCGTTCCCAGCCGGCGCGAGGCCCGCAGGCCCAGTACGCTCAGCCGGTCGCGGCGGGCCAGCATCGTGTATCGGGCGATCTGCCGGACGTCGGGGTAAACGCGGACCTCAGTCCGGGCCGGCCACGAAATCGCCCGCTGCCAGAGCCCCAGCCGGCTGAGCACCAGGGCATCGACCTGCTCGAAGGCGTAGGTCCCGCGTCTACCGGGAACCACCCGGTATTCGAGCTCGACCCGGCTCCGGCCCGGCACATCGATGCGAAACTCGCCCGGGTTGGCCGTGAAGACCGCCGGAACGTCGTCGCGCAGCCGCAGTCGGCGGCCACGGCGCGTCATGTTCTCGAGCGCGAGTGTGACCTGCTGGGGCTGGCCCAGCGAACAGGTGGTCCCGCATTGGCGAAAGACGCGGAACCGCCCTGCCCCGCGCAAGCTCGCCAGGTCGGCAGCCGCCATCAGCCCCACCACCAGGTCGAGCACCAGCACGACCGGCTGCATGGCTTCGCTCACGAAGACCCCGAGCGAAAGCAATGCCGGCACCAAGAGTGCGCGGGCCAGGGCGCGGCCGGGCCAGATCCTGGGGACGCTCATCGTAGGGGAACCTCGACCGAGCGGATCAGCTCGGTCAAGAGCTCGTCGGGCGACCGGCCCTCGATCTCGGCCTCTGGGGTCAACATGACCCGGTGCCGCAGCGCGGGCAGGACGACCTCCTGAACGTCGTCCGGAATCATGTATTCGCGCCCTTCGAGGGCCGCCACGGCCCGGGCCCCGCGCAAGATCGCCACACCCGCCCGTGGCGAGACACCCAGCGAAAACGCAGGCCACCGCCGGGTTGCCCGGACCAGAGCGGCGATATAACCCAGCACACGGTCATCCACCAGCACCGCAGCGCAACGGCGCTGCATCCCCAGCACCTCGGCCGGGTCCGTCACCGCGCCGAGCTGCTCACCCAGGTTTCGGTCCGGCGGAACGCCGCGGGTGTGCAAGCGGAGGATGTCCACCTCCTCGCGCTCACTCGGGTAATCGACGACCAGCTTGAATAGAAAACGATCGAGCTGGGCCTCGGGCAAGTTGTACGTCCCCTCCGACTC
>JAFAHT010000143.1 GCA_019237095.1 Planctomycetaceae bacterium | reverse complement strand
AAACCCGTCGCCAGACGTCACTGCCGGGGCGCTCATCGATCAGGCCGGTCTGAAGGGAGCCCGATTCGGGGGAGCCGAGGTGTCGGATCGCCATGCCAACTTCATCTTCGCCCACCCAGGGGCCAAGGCGTCCGACGTCCTCCACCTGATCGAGCAGATCCAGCAGCGGGTCTGGCAGCAATTCGGCTACGAGTTGGAACTCCAGCTCCAGATCTGGTAAAGTATGTTATCGGGCGTCATCTCAGCATGCCGGCCCGCAGGCGTCAGCAAGCCCTCCGACTCGTCATCATGAGACGCCCCGCGAAACCGCGTAGCGGCGTCGGAGGACCATGGGTGATGGTGTACCGCGAAACTCCTCGAATCGCCGCGAAGGACGGGCGGCTCGACGGAGTGATCGATGACGCGGACTCACGGCCCCGGCTCCGGCGTTTCGATTTCGTGCGGTCAGAAAGACAGTTTGACCTCCCACGCGTCCTGCTCGCGTCCGGCCTTTTCGTGGCCGGAGTGGTCCTGATCGGTTACCTGGGAACGCAGGCCCTGCGTACCATGATCCGCTGGCTCTATCAGCAACCTCAGTATCAGGTCAAGTTCCTCGATATCCGACTCCAGAACGAGCCGCCCGCCTGGTTCCGCGGCGGCGCCCAGGCCTTCCTGCGGCAGGTTCGGGAGCATCGCAAGGAAGCCGAAGTTCTTCCAGTCCTGGAGCTTGAGACAGAACGGATCGACCGGGACTTCAGACTGTTCCCCTGGGTTGATGACGTCACTCGCGTCGAGTATCCCCCCCAGGGCATCACGGTCCATCTGGTCTACAAGCAGCCGGTTGCAACGATTATTCCGTTCCCCTCCGGAGAACACGTGATCCTGGACCGTAACGGCCACATCCTGCCCGGGGAGGATATCGACACCGAAAAACTTGGGCCTCTGATCAGGATCACCGGCAAGGGCCTGGATCAGCCTGCGACCGAAAATCGGCCGGGCACGGCCTGGAAATCATCCACCCCCGGCGCCGAGGGTCCACGGCTGGAACGCTGCGTCCTGGGGGCTGCAAGGCTCGCCGGGTTCCTCCAGGAACCCGATCGGGCCGGCGAAGCCGCTTCGGTCCCGGCACTCCGCGTGCTAGCTATCTTCGCGACCGATCGCCGTGGCTTGTTCGTTCAGAACGTCGAGGGCGTCTGGATCTATTGGGGTGAGGCGCCCGGATCGGAAGCCAGCGGAAACCTCGCGGCGAAGGAAAAATGGGAGATGCTGAAAAAATGGGCGACGACGCCGTCCCGTCGAATTCTTCCATCCCGCGATTACTGGAGGTTTTCGCGCACGGGGCTCGAGCCGGTGAAAACCGCTCCAGCGCGTTGATGCACCCTGGTTGCCTCGGATCGAATTCTGGTCGGGACATCGGGGCGACTGGACGTCCTATTGAGATTGGAAAACGTCGTCGCTCCCAGGAATTCGCCGCGGGCACGCGCACACGCCGGAAGCTGAACTGGGATCAGAGGAGATCAAGCACCATGGCCAACCGCCTTGGCTCGATGTGGTTGAATCGTGTTTCTCAGTTAACCGGCCCGACGCCCACCGGGCGGTTCAGCAAATTTGCACTCCTTGTCCCGCGGATCAACGCCCTCGAGCCGGTCTTCGAGCCACGGACGGACGACGAGCTGAAGCATCGATCTCACGAGCTACGGCTCTGCGCGCGCCAGGGAGATTCGCTCAACTCCCTACTGGTCGAGGCCTTCGCACTGGTCAGGGAAGCGGCTAAGCGGACAATCGGCCAGCGCCACTTCGATGTCCAGATCCTGGGCGGAATCGCCATTCACAACAAATGCATCTCCGAACTCGAGACCGGTGAGGGCAAGACCCTGGTCGCCACCATGCCGGCGTTTCTCAATGCCTTGCCGGGCAAGGGCGTGCACGTCGTGACGGTCAACGACTACCTGGCCCGCCGCGACGCTGAGTGGATGCTGCCCATCTACAACCTGCTAGGGATGACTGTCGGCTGCATCCAGACGGGGCAGTCTGACGGTTCGCGCCGCGCGGCCTATGCCAGCGACATCACCTACGGAACCAGCAAGGAATTCGGCTTTGATTTCCTTCGCGACGAGCTGAAACGGCTCCAACTCGGGGATACCCACCGTAAATCGTTCGAGGAGGTATTTCTGGGCAGCGGTGGCCACATGGAGTCAGAGCTGCCCGTCCAGCGCACCCACTTTTATGCCGTCGTGGACGAGGCTGACAGCATCCTGATCGACGAGGCCCGAACACCGCTGATCATCGGGGCCAACAACCAGCCGACCCAGGAAGAGGCCGCCGCCTATTACGGGGCCGACCAGCTTGCCGAGACCCTGGTGCGAGTCAAGGACTACAAGTACGACCCGCTGGAGCGGAAGGCCGAGCTGACCGCCCCCGGCCGCCGCAAGGTGCAAGCCCGCGGGGTACATCCGGCGTTCGTCACGCTCACGGTCGATGGCCTTTACGAGTATGTGGAACGCTCACTTCGCGCCCAGATTGCCTATCTTCGCGATCGCGACTACGTGGTGCACGAGGGCGAGATTGTGATCGTCGACGAGTTCACGGGACGCATGATGCCCGGCCGGCAATGGCAGGACGGTCTGCACCAGGCCATCCAGGCCAAAGAGAAGCTGGAGATCACGCTCGAGACAATCACCGCGGCGCGGGTGACCGTGCAGGACTTTTTCAAGCGCTACGACAAGCTGGCCGGGATGACCGGAACGGCGATCTCCGACGGTCCCGAGCTGAGGCGCATCTACAAGGTCGGCGTGATGAAGATCCCCACCAACCGTCCCTGTCGCCGCGTCTGGCTCCCGGACCGGATCTTCTCCACCGAGGAGGAGAAGTTCCGGGCGGTCGCCGACCAGATCATCGAGTGGAACAAATCAGGTGTGCCGGTGCTGGTCGGCACCCGTTCCATCGAAAAATCTGAGAAGCTCAGCCGGTTGCTTGCAGAAGCCGGAATCGAGCACCAGATTCTCAACGCCAAGAACCATGAGATCGAGGCGCAAATCGTGGCCCAGGCCGGCCAGGTTGGCAGAGTGACGGTCGCCACGAACATGGCCGGCCGCGGTACCGACATCAAGCTCGGCGAGGGGGTCGCTGCGCTCGGGGGCCTGCACGTCATCGGCACCGAGCGGCATGAAGCACGCCGGATTGACCGCCAGCTCTCCGGCCGGTGCGCCCGCCAGGGCGACCCCGGTTTCGCCCAGTTCTTCATCTCACTCGAGGACGAGATCATCGAGGCCTTCGGTGAGAAGCCAGCCGCCCGCATCCGCAAGCAGTACGCCGGCCAGGGTGAGCTCACCAGCATCCGCATGCGGCGGCTCTTTGTCGCCGCGCAGCGGAAGAAGGAGCGACAGCATTTCAAGGACCGCAAGCTGCTGATGCACTATGAGAAACAGCGGGCCGAGATGCGCAAGAACATGGGCCTCAACCCCGTGCTCGGCTGAATGCCCGTTTCCCAAGGAATTGCAGGGTGAGTCGAGCACGGCGAGGCCCACCCGATCGACCCGGTGGCCCTCGCTGCGCTCGACGCCAGCCCACGAAATTGATGTACTACCTCAGTGAATCGTCGGGGTCTGCCGTCGATGCCGCGCGCCGAGCTGGGTACCAATGGCCTAACAGTCTGGGACCGTGCATGTAGAGAAATGTAGAGATTCCCGGGGTTCTGGCGGCCCGGCATGCCCGAAAACCCATTGGTATCCATCCAGCTTACAGCGTTCATGGTCAGCCGTGTGACGCCATAAGATTTTTCTTGCCAATGTATTGCGGGCTCAGGCCGGTGGCGGTGGGCCGGAACAACTGGTTGTTCGTGGGCAGCGAGGCCGGCGGCAAGACGGCGGCGATCTTGATGAGCCTGTGCGCGACGTGCAAGCGAGTAGGGATCGACCCGCTGGCCTACTTGCGGGACGTGCTGGAGCGGATCAGCACGCACCCTGCCAGCCGGATCGCCGAACTGGTGCCGGACCAGTGGCGCAAGATTCGGGCGGGGCCGGACCAAGGGGAGTCGCCAAGCACCAGCGCGGATCCCTGAGGGTGGAGGGCCATCGGATGCGACCGAGCCAGAGCTTGGCCGGCGTCACGATATGCCGCGCCCTGAAGGCTGTCGCATCGCAAAATCTGCAAGGCCAAGCCCGCCCCACGACGGGTTTTTTCTCTTCCCGTCGCGGGTCGCTGCGGTGCGTGAAGCCGAGCCGGTTGATGCTGGCGGCAAGTGAGTGTGTGGTACTAAGCCGGTGGACCTGCGCGCACAGAGGGGCGACCATCGCACGACGCTGCAGGGGTGCCCTCTGGAACGTCAACGGTGCGCGATGGCGGTTTTTCCGGGCTCTTATCCCTGTTGTGGTCGGGGAGGGCCCAGGGGTCGGAGGGGCGCGCGGGGCTAGAGGGTGCAGTTCACCGGACGCTTACTTTAGAGTGACAAAAATGTGCGCCCAACCGCGCGTTTTGCGTCAACCCGAAGTCTCCGATTAAGAGGCCGCTAAACTGGCTCAGACCTGCGAAGGCGGCGTACTCCGACAACACCCACTGAGATTAGAATGACGGTCAGCGCCAAGGCCATCGAGCCCGGTTCGGGGACGGTGGCCGCCGAGATCGTCACTGTCCCAGGCAGCATGTTGGTGAACGGAACGGCCGAGGTTTCTCCACCCGTATCGGAATTGTACACGTCGAAAAACGTTTGTAAGCTGCTATTCATCGAACCATCGCCGCTGGGTGGTATGAGGCTGATTGTATAAGAATCACCGGGATTGGTGATTGTGGCGTCGAGCGTCAGCGCCGCCAGCAGCACCGGCGTATTGGCCGACGACAGCGAAACCGGATTGCCGGAGGCAGTGGAATCATTGCCGACGAACGTATCGTTCTTATAAACCGTTGTGCTTACGGTCCCTGCGGAACCCGTTGCTGCGTTCGTGCTGTCGCCGGCAAATATATATTGACTGTTCGTCAGATACCCGAAGCTCTGCGACGGCGAGAATTGCAGTTCATTGGGGCCCGTGATCTGGAGCGTGAACGTGAAGTTGTTGAGCAGATCGGGCGACGATGGGCTGGCGTTGCTCGTTAGCAACACGTCGAGCGTGCCCATGCCTCCCCGGGGAATCGTCGGGTTATTCATCGTAATCATGAATCCGCCGGCCCGGGCGGGAACTGAAGTGGACCCCTGAAACTGGACAACTCGGGATGTTAAACTGATCGAAGGTCACTGTTCCATCCCGAGGTGAATCATGGCCGGTACGAGGAAGCGACACCCGGCGGCCTTCAAGGCGAAGGTCGCTCTGGAAGCGGCCAAGCAGA
>JAFAHT010000577.1 GCA_019237095.1 Planctomycetaceae bacterium | reverse complement strand
GGGCTTGGACTTACGGCGATCAGCCGAGAATCTCCTGGGATCCGCCTGTCCGTCTCACGTCGGACCAGATTTCATGCTCGCATGAATGGAAATTCGCCGCCCCCAACAACCAAATTTCGACGTAAGCCTTAATGCATTCAGCGGGTTAGCTCAAAATGCGGTGGTGATCGGCGAGGAGTGTCCAATTATGAGGATTTCGCGAGAACCTTGTTACCCTCTGCGGAAGTTTCTGAGATCCTCCAGTTATTCACTTCTAATCGCTTGCAATTGCCCCCGCGACGACGTATTTTTACCCCCCGACCGATTCCCCGGGCGGGAATCGGGTCGAGGTCCTGGAACCGACATGGCAACTCTGCTAAAGGAGACAGCATATGCATCCATGGTTCCACAGACTGAACGAGGGACTCACCAGGGGGTGGCGGAATCAAGGGCCGAGGCGGCGGCGCGCCCATCTGTTGCCGGGGACGCTGGAGACGCTGGAGGACAGGTGCGTTCCCAGCGCAGCGGCCGCGCAGCACGAGCTGTTGCTCTCCGTGGACGGTCTGCACAACGCAGACCTCAGCGACCCGCAGCTCGCCTCGGCCCTGACGCACATTGAGAACCTGCAGGACTCGGGCGTGAACTACACCAACGCCTTCACGACCTCGCCGTCGGACTCCTTCCCCGGCACGCTGTCGTACCTGACAGGCGCCGGCCCCGGCACCACAGGTGTCTTCTACGACGACTCCTATAGCCGCACCCTGCTCGCTCCCGGCTCCAACTCCAACGCCGAGCCGGGCACGGAAGTCCAATACGCGGAGAACATTGACAAGAACCAGGCCCTGCTCAGCGGCGGTGGCAACTTCGATGCCAGCAGCATCGACCCCACCAAGCTGCCCATCAATCCCACGACCAACCAGGTCGTCTACCCCAACCAGTTCCTGCAGGTGAACACCATCTTCGACGTGGCCCACCAGGCCGGCCTGTACACCGCTTTCTCCGACAAGCACCCGGCCTACCAGATCGCCGACGGGAGCAATCCCCAGGCCATCAACGATCTGTACGCCCCGGAGATCAACAGCACCACAGCCCTGCTGAATAACGCCACTGGCAAGACGGTCAACGCCAACGCCCTGCTGAACGACACCACCCAGCCGGCGCAGGGGCTGTCCATCGCGCCCGGCTACTTCGCATCCGTCTTCGCCACAGGCCCGAGCGGCGCCACCCAGCCCGACTCCATCACGGTGGACGGCCTGAACGTGTACGTCGGCTACCAGAACGGCGCCGCGAAGGACGGCAGCAGCGGCTCCAGCACCATCGCGCAGTTCACCCCCACCGGCGCGAACGGTACCTGGACGGTCGCGCAGACCTGGAGCATCCCCGGCCACAACGACGGGCTGAAAGTCGACCCGAACACCCACCTGGTCTGGGCCCTCCAAAATGAGGACGCCAACCCGACCCTGGTCGTGATCAACCCCGCCACGGCCAAGACCACCCCTTACACGATTACGTCCGTCAACGGCGGCGGCGGCTTCGACGACATCGCCTTCACCGGGGGCAAGGTGTTCCTCACCGCTTCCAACCCGGCCAAGAATCCCAACACCGATCCGGCGGTGGTTCAGGTCACGCTGAACCAAGCGACGCATGTGGCGACCACAACGCCAGTGCTCTTCGGCAATGCCACCGCCTTGAACCTGGTCACCCACAAGACGGTCACGCTGAACCTTCAGGACCCCGACTCGATGACCGTCGATCCGCACGGCAACCTGCTGTTTACCGACCAGGCGGACAATCAGCTGGTGACCGTCCTCGCCCCCGGTACAGCAAAGCAGTCGGTCACGGTGCTGCCCCTGTCCGACGCGGCGAAGCACCCGGTGAGTGTGGACGACACGCTGTTCAACCCCGGCGCCACAGGCGAGATGCTGGTGACTGATCAGCAGACGGGTATCATCTATCAGGTCACCGCCCCGGCCGGCAGCTCGGCCCAGGCCTTTTCCGCCGCCCAGGACATCGGCGAACTCGGGACCACCGACCTGGCTACCGGCTTGTTCACGCCAGTCATCTCCGGCCTGGGCAGCCCGCGCGGCCTGGCGTTCCTGAATGCGGGCGCGTTCACAGACCTCAGAAACTTCACGCTGGTGGACCCCAGCACGGACCCCCAGGGTCCCAACGACCCCAACCTGATCAATGACACAACGACCAACGTCCTCCTGACCGAGAAGTACGACGACCTCAAGGTTCAGGCCATCCTCAACGAGATCAAGGGCCTGCCGTCACACACCTTCTTCGGCAGTGACAAGTCGCAGATCCCGGCGATCTTCGGCATGAACTTCCAGGCCGTCAGCGTCGCACAGAAGGACGCGCACGGCGGCATCGCCCTGCTGCCCAACGGCCAGGAGGGCGCCCCGTCGGCACTGCTGGAAGGCGCCGTACAGCACACGGACCAGAGCGTCGGCGAGATTGTGGATTCCCTGCACCAGGCCGGTAACTGGGACACGACCCAGTTGTACCTCCTGGCCAAGCACGGGCAGGACCCGCGCGTGGGCCTGGGAGGGTTGATGATGGACAGCACGCTGCCGGACCTGCTGAGCAACGTGGGCGCCCCGGTCGCACAGGCTACTCAGGACGACGTCTCTCTGATCTGGCTGAAAAACCAGGCTACGACCGGCAAGGCCGTGGCCGCCCTGCAACAATTCCAGCAGACCGGCACGATCAATGTCTTCTTCCAGGGAGTGGCCCAGAC
>JAFAHT010000575.1 GCA_019237095.1 Planctomycetaceae bacterium | reverse complement strand
CGATTTGCTTCAGGTTGTTGACACACTGCATCCGCCGCGCTGCTTCTCGCGCCGCCTGGACGGCGGGGAGAAGTAACGCGATCAGCACGGCGATGATGGCGATCACCACCAAGAGCTCGATCAGGGTGAAGGCGCGGCGGGTCTCGGAGGGGCGGGGCACGGGGATGGTCCTTTCCGGGGCCTGGGCAGATTGGCCTCGCGGAAAGGCATGGGTGAACAGCGCACGGGATGCGCAGCAGCCGACCTGCCCTGATGCTTGAGGCCGAAGCATCACCTGGCGTACCCGAGAGGCCGTATTCTGGCTTGCGAGTCGAACAGTCCCGGACGCCTTCCCACGAGCCTACTGATCGGTGCACAAAGGAGATCAAGTTCTCTGTTCAGCTTTTCCCTGAAATTGCGGGCCATGAAGGCTTCTCGACTTGAGGTTCTTTGCGCACCGCTCAGTAAGCTCGTAGTGGCATTCCTGTCCGGTGACCTTCTCGCTTACAGCGGCGGTCCCGCGCCGGAATCTCACCGGCTTCCTGTCCAGCGCTCAGCTGGATGCCTATCGGGTATAATCCAGTACTCTAGATCTGGACACGGCGAATGTCAAGAACCTGCCTTGGAACACTGTCTCTTTCATTGCTCGTCGAGGGGGTTGAAATCAGTCGGACATCCGTCGTAGACTTGTGTGCGGCTCAATTCTTCGCGTAATACGAGGATGACAATGTCAAGTCCGTTGCTCGCCCGAGTCGCCCGCGGGATCGTCGTCGCCTCCCTTGCCTGGGCCCCCATCCTACTGGTCAATACCAAGCTCGTGCCGTCGTCCGGGCGGCCCAAGGCGATCACCGACCGGTCGCACCGACTTTGATCGTTTCTTCGCTGGAGTGATGCCGGCACATTCATTGAGACTCACTGATTCGCATCCGGGAGGAACAATGAAGCTGAGCCATGCGGTCCCGCTCATTGCCGCAATGATTTCGGGCATGTCGATTACGGCCGACCCGACGAAAAAGACGTGGGATTTCGAGAAGGACGAGTCCGGGAGGATCGCCAAGGGATTCACCAACGAGGTCGGCCAGTGGGAGGTCGCCAAGGACGGCGACAACCATGTCCTCTACCAGAAAGCCAAGAACGACGACGCCACGTTCAATGTTGCCTTGGTTGAAGGGACGAGCTGCAAGGACATCGACCTGAGCGTCAAGCTCAAAGCCGTCGCCGGTGAGGTCGACCGCGGCGGCGGACTGGTCTGGCGGGCCAAGGACTCGAAGAAATACTACATTGCGCGGTACAACCCGCTGGAGGACAACTTCCGCGTCTACAAGGTCCAAGACGGAAAACGCACCCAGTTCCAGTCGGCGAAGATTCCCGGCGACGATAAGTGGCACACCCTCCGGGTGACCATAGTGGTGACGAAGATCGCTTGCTACCTCGATGGCCAGAAGTACCTGGAGGTCGAGGACGCGACCTTCCCCAGGGCTGGGATGATCGGCCTGTGGTCCAAGGCGGACGCACAGTCGTATTTCGATGACCTGACCGTGAGCGAATGAGGAGGCGCTGCCGAGGCGCCGCTGCCGGTCCCAGCCCGCGCGGAGAGACTTCACCATCTTGAAAAAAGCGAGCGTTTCATGTCGAAATCCGAGAAACGGCGCGGCTTCACGCTGATCGAGCTTCTGGTGGTCATCGCCATTATCGCGCTATTGATTGCTCTCTTGCTGCCGGCTGTCCAGTCAGCACGCGAGGCCGCCCGGCGCATCCAGTGCACGAACAACCTCAAGCAGATCGGCCTGGCTTTCTTCAACTACGAGTCGGCGATCGGGGGCTTTCCGCCGTCGATGTGCGCTTCGGGCACTGGCAACACGGTCACCTGGATGAACGGCTGGAGCGCCCTGTCGCGCATCCTGCCCTATTCGGAGCAAGGAAACCTGTTCAACTCGGCGAATTTCATCCTCTGGAAAGAGGATCCCCAAAGCTCGACCGCGATCAGCCAGAACGTGAGTTTCCTGCTCTGCCCGAGCGAGGTCAATCCCCAGGTTTCGACGCACGATTACGGCCTGGCTGGTGTGACGAGCTATGGGGTCAACCAGGGAGACTGGTTCGTCTGGGGCGGGTTTAACGGCCCGCAGAACCGCAACGCGTTTGGAATGAACCGCAGCCGCCGAATCGCCGAATTTACCGACGGCACCAGCCAGGCCGTCATAGCCGCCGAGGTCAAAACCTACCAGCCGGCCTCAAATTGCCGTACCATTCCGCTCCCCTCGGTCAATAACCCGAACAACCTCCCCCGCCCCTACGCCGACCCCTACACTGTCGCCCCTGAATATGACAACGGCACTTGCATTACTCAGAACCAGTTCGAGTTTCATACCGAGTGGTCCGACGGCAACGCCCACGCG
Organism: Planctomycetaceae bacterium; assembly: GCA_019237095.1. Lineage (GTDB taxonomy): Bacteria > Planctomycetota > Planctomycetia > Isosphaerales > Isosphaeraceae > Aquisphaera. The sequence continues at coordinate 37 of JAFAHT010000575.1, read as the reverse complement.
GCGGGCTTCACGACGGCGTGGCCGCCGAACAAGCAGA
>JAFAHT010000443.1 GCA_019237095.1 Planctomycetaceae bacterium | reverse complement strand
ACCGGGTGTGGCCGGGGCATCGATCGCACAGGGGGCAGGCCCTGCCCACCGGCCGCTTGCAACCGGGATCGGCCTGGGCGCTGCCGCGGGTCATACTCAGCCGGCGGAGGCGGTGGCCGCGGGCTCTCTCAAGCCTCCTGCTTGACCCTCCGGCTACGATAGAATGTGCAAGACAGGCGTTGAAAACGACCGAGATGGCAAAGCAAAGCATGGGAGGACCCCGGCGATGGAAGTCGTCCTGGAATACTGTGCTCTCTGAAATTACGAACCGCAGGCCGTCAGTTTGACGGCAAAGCTGCTGCCCCGGTACAAGCGGTCAATCAGCCGATACGTCATGATTCCGTCGAAGGGAGGTTGCTTCGAGCTCTCAGTCGGCGGCAACCGGTTGTACTCGAAGCTCGAGACAGGCTCGTTCCCCGATGAAGAAACCCTGATCAGGGAGGTCGGCAAGGCCCTGGGGGCCTGAGGGACCCATCACTCCAACCCAAAGCGTGCTCATGTCTGGGCGAGAGAAGCGACTCACCGATTACGCCAATTGCGCCGGGTGAGCAGGCAAGATCTCCCCGATGGGGATCGCGCAGGTCCTGCGCGCAGGTCCGCTCTTGCATCATGACCCGAACGTCCTGGTCGCGACCGAGACCATGGACGACGCGGGGGTGTATCGGCTTTCGAACGATCTTGCCCTGGTCCAGACGCTCGACTTTTTTCCACCGCTGGTGGATGATCCGTACACGTTCGGGCAGATCGCAGCGGCCAACGCCTTGTCGGATGTTTACGCGATGAACGGCCGTCCGCTCACGGTGCTGAACATCGCGGCGTTCCCTGACGACGAGCTTCCCATGGAGATCCTGGCGGCGATCCTCCGCGGCGCAGCCGAGCGGGTCGGCCTGGCCGGAGCGGCAACGCTCGGCGGGCACACCGTGCGCGACAAGGAAATCAAGTTCGGCCTGAGCGTGACCGGTCTGATTGACCCGGCCGAGCTGTTGACCAATGCCGGCGCCCGGATGGGCGATCTCCTGGTTCTCACCAAGCCGCTGGGCACCGGCTTCGTGACGACGGCGGCCAAGCGCCAGGAGTGTCCCCAGGCGGTTCTTGACCGCGCAATCGCCCAGATGATCGAGCTCAACGCCGCGGGCCGCGATGCACTGCGTGCCGCCGGGGGCGTGCACGCCCTGACCGACGTGACGGGCTACGGCCTTGCCGGTCATGCCTGCGAGATGGCCGAGGGGGCGAGACTCACGTTCGCGATCGAGGTGAGCAAGCTGCCCGTGATCGAGGGGGCCGAGCCCCTGGCCGTTGCTCGCTATTACACCCGCGCCAGCAAGACCAACCGCGAATTCCTCCAGGGCCGCCTCCGGACCGAGCCTGGCGTCGATCCCCTACGCGTCGAGTTCGCCTTCGACGCCCAGACTTCCGGCGGTCTCCTGATCGCCATCGCCCCCGATCACGTCTCGCTTCTGATCGACCAGCTCCGCGACCGCGGCGCCTCGGCGGCGGCCATCGTGGGACGCGTCGAGAAAAGATCCGGTGACATCGCGATCCACTTTCTGTAACGATTGGGGGGCGATGCTGTTCGAATACTTCGGCATCGTTGTGTCACGCGGCCTCGCGGACCCCGGCCTCACCAGGTCTGCAAACTGTCTAACCAGTAATGCATGTCGCGTCGAGTTAACCATGCAGTTCATTCACACGCCGAAAGGACACCCAAAATGACCGTCGAGCACTATCAAAACCTCGTGATCGGCAGTGGTGTAGGGGGGAAGATCCTGGCGTGGAACCTGGCGAAGAAGGGCCAGAAAACCATTGTGGTTGAACGCTCGATGATCGGCGGCTCCTGTCCGAATGTGGCCTGCCTGCCGAGCAAGAATGTCATTTACGGCGCCAAAGCCGTTTCACTCGTGGATCCAAAGGCCGGTCTGGGAGTCGTGACCGGACCGCTACGAGTCGACATGGCCGGCGTCGCAGCTCGCAAACGGCACATGGTCGACGGACTGATCGAGCTGCACCTCGGCAACTTCAAGGCAAGCGGTGCGGAGCTGGTCATGGGCGAAGCGCGCTTCACGGAACCGAAAACGGTTGAGGTGACGTTGAATGCCGGTGGCTCGCGTCGGCTGCGCGGTGACCGCGTCTTCCTGAACGTCGGCACCCGTGCCAGCATTCCAGACGTGCCCGGACTCGCCGCCGCCGGGCCGATGACGCATGTCGAAGCGCTCAACCTTGAGCGGTTGCCCGATCATCTCGTCATAATCGGCGGTGGCTATGTCGGTCTGGAGTTCGCCCAGGCGATGCGACGCTTCGGCAGCCGCGTCACGATCCTGCAGCGCGGCCAGCAACTCCTCGAACGTGAAGATCCCGACGTGGCGAACGCGCTCTTGGAACTTATGCTGGATGAAGGTATCGAGGTCTTGCTGCAAGCGGAGTTGCTGAATGTTGCGGGCCGTTCGGGTGCGAGTGTGCAACTCCGGGTGCGCGCGGGGGCAGCAGCGAGAACGCTCGAAGCTTCGGACATTCTGGTGGCGACCGGCCGAACACCCAACACGGATCGGCTGGACGTGGCCAAGGCAGCCGTCGACCTGGATTCGCGTGGTTACATTCAGGTCAACGAGAAGCTCCAGACCAGCGCCCCGGATGTTTGGGCGATGGGCGAATGTGCCGGCAGCCCCAAGTTCACGCACGTCGGCGAGGACGATTGTCGCGTCGTCCTGGATAACCTCGCCGGCGGCAGCCGCACTACGCGCGGCCGCCTCATTCCGTTTTGTCTGTTCACCGACCCGGAGCTGGCCCGTGTCGGTATGAATGAATCCAATGCCAAGGCAAAGAATGTACCCTACCGCATCGCTCAACTCCCCATGTCGCTGGTGCTGCGAACGCGCACGCTTTCCCAGACGCGAGGGTTCATCAAGGCCTTGATCGGCGCCGACGATCACATCCTGGGCTTCACCGCGCTTGGCGCGGAAGCGAGCGAATTGATGGCAGTCGTCCAGACGGCGATGCTCGGCGGCATGCCGTACACCGCGCTGCGCGACGCGATCTTCACCCACCCGACCGCGGCCGAAGGACTGATCGCCCTGTTTGCGAATCCTCCCTCGGCCCCCGTGCCGAAATAACATATGTGAACATGCTCGTTGTCGAGTTGCTCTTTGCTTTGAGGTTCTGAACACCAGAATTCCCAGAGGCGAGGTACCCATGAACGACGATTTCGCATCGCTTTACGCCTATAACCGCTGGGCGGACCAGCTCATTCTCGATGCCTGCCGGAAACTCACGGCCGAGCAATATGGCGCGGAGCCCGTACCCGGCTGGTCCTCGGTACGCTCGTCGATCGTACACATTGCGGTCGTGAGCGAGGGCTGGCTCCGCGGGGTTGCCGGCGAGACGGTTCAGAGTGTGCCAACCGAAGCCGAACTGGCGACCGTGGATGATGCTGAGCGGTTGCTCGATGGAGCTTACCGGATCTTCGAGGACCTGGCACCCTTGCTGACCCCGGAGTACCTGTCCACCCCTCGGACTCGGACCTTCAGCGGCGGCGGGCGGACCGCGGTGCTACCCCCGTGGGCCGTCCTGCGGCAGGTCGTCAACCATTCCACCTATCATCGAGGCCAGATCGCGGCCAAGCTCAAGCGCCTGGGAGTCGAGCCGCCGATGACCGACTTGATCAGGTGGGTCATGGAGCAGATGCAGGCGAAGAGCTAGTCCGGCAATGAGAGAGGTCTCTCAGGCCTCGATGACCTTGCAGCGGGGATACGATCCCAGGATGTCGAGCCGTTCGCACCGCTTGCGGACGGTCTCGATCGCCTTCTGGACCTGGGGGTCGGACTCGTGGCCATCGATGTCCATGAAGAACAGGTACGAGGGGTCGTTCTCGTCCTGTGAGTTGGGGATTGGGAACGACTCGATCCAGGTCAGGTTGACCCCGAATTTTTCGAACGGCGAGAGCGTTTTGACCAGCGACCCCACCTGGTTGGGCAGCCTGAGCATGAGCGACGTCTTGTCGTGGCCGGTCCGCTGCTCGGCCACCTCGGCGAGGACGGCGAAGCGGGTGACGTTATGCAGTTGGTCTTCAATATTCTCGGTCAGGATGTTGAGCCGGTATGCCTGGGCCGCGGAACGGCTGGCGACCGCGGCGGCAAACTCCTCGCGCTGGGCGAGCTCGGCCGCGGCGGCCGTCGAGACCACCTCGACCTTGGTCGCTTGTGGGAGGTTCTTTCCCAGCCAGTTGCGACATTGCGACAGCGCCTGTGACTTCGAGTAGACCCGCCGCACCTGGCCCCACTCGCAACGTCCGAGCAAGCAGTGGTGGATCCGCAGCTTCACCTCGGCACGGATCTTCACGTTGGGAAGCTTGATGAACATATCGAGAGTGTCGGCAATCCGTCCGTCCGTCGAGTTCTCCAGGGGGACGATGCCGAACTCCACGTGCCGCCGGTTGAGCTCTTCGAAAACGGCGGCAATCGAGCCGACCGGGACGTGCTCCACGGCCTCGCCAAATTTTGCAACGGCCGCGAGGTAGCTGTAGCTGTGCTTGGGTCCCAGACAGGCCACGCGCAAGGTGCGCTGGAGCGACCGTGAGCCACTCATCAACTCACGGAAGATCAGTCGCAAGGTCTCGATGGGCAGTGGACCTTGGCTGGCAGCGAGGGCCCGCGCGATCACCTCGTCCTCGCGGGCCGCGGACCAGATTTCCAGTCCCTGATGATGCTTGATCTGTCCGATCTGGGAGGCGATCTCGGCCCTGCGGTTGAGCAGGCCGACGAGATCCTGATCGAGCTGATCGATCTCACCGCGCAAGGTCGTGAGCGTCGGAGCTCGCTTTGAGTCGGGCGACTCCGAAGTCGGTACCTTAGCAGTCTCCGGGGTGCGATTCGTTGAGGTGGGCTTACGGGCCATCGGTCCACTCGACGAGAGACAAATCAAACGAAGAATCTCCTGGATCTCAGACGCAAGGTTCTGAGCGATAAGTAATTACAAAAAAGAAAAGAGTCTGTCAAGCGTTTTCCCGCCGGCACCCGCAGCAGAGTGATTCCCGTGCCGCCGAGGGCCGTGTATGATAACGACTGGCGAGGTTGGGTTCCCGAGGTTCGAGGCCGCTCAGATGTATTGGATGCCATTTTTGCAGTGGCCGTTGAGACGTCAATTTGACTCTGCCGTTTTGGCAGGAGCTGTCGGGCACTCGGTTTCCTGGGCCGAGCCGATAGGTTGCTGTAAGCGCCATAAAATCCAAGGGTTGGGTCCAGGATCCAGACGTTTTCGAGGTCTGGCATGTCGCTTGCTTGTTGTCCATTCATCTTTTGAGTCACGGTGGCACCAGGCGTTCCCGGCAAGTGGCTGTCGGTCATCGGTCCGAGCCGGCTTGCCGACCAAGGTTCATGTTTAGGCCGCCCGGGCGCTGGGCCCGCGCGTGCTTCCACATCACCGCTCAACGTGGGAAAGGAGACTGGTCGTGGCGGAAGGTGAAAAACTCATCGGGATCGATCTGGGTACAACCAACAGCGTGGTCGCGGTGATGGAAGGTTCTGATGTGACGGTGATTCCCAACCAGGAGGGAAGCCGGCTCACGCCGTCGGTAGTCGCGTTCACGTCCAAGGGAGAGATTCTGGTCGGTGAGCCGGCGAAGCGGCAGGCGATCACCAATCCCCGGGGAACGGTCTACTCGATCAAGCGGTTCATGGGCCGCCGGCACGAGGAAGTCCGGACCGAGGAGAAGATGGTCCCTTACGAGGTGGTCGGCGGAGCGAGCGACTTTGTCAAGGTGCGCGTCAACAACAAGGATTACACGCCGCCGGAGATCTCGGCGCTGATCTTGCGGAAGCTCAAAGAGGCCGCGGAAAGCTACCTCGGCCACAAGGTGCGCAAGGCGGTGATCACCGTTCCGGCATACTTCAACGATAGCCAGCGACAGGCCACCAAGGACGCCGGCCAGATTGCCGGCCTGGAGGTCGCCCGGATCATCAACGAGCCGACGGCCGCGGCGCTGGCGTACGGGCTCGAAAAGAAAAAGAACGAGAAGATCGCCGTCTTCGACCTGGGCGGTGGCACCTTCGACATCTCGATCCTGGATGTCGCCGAGGGTGTCTTCGAGGTGCTCTCGACCCACGGTGACACTCACCTGGGCGGCGACGACTGGGACGAGGCTCTGATCAACCACATCGCCGAGGAGTTTCGCAAGGAGCAGGGCATCGATCTGCGCAAGGATCAGATGGCCCTGCAGCGGCTCAAGGAGGCCGCCGAGAAGGCCAAGAAGGACCTCTCGTTCCAGGCCCAAGCCGACATCAACCTGCCATTCATCACGGCCGATGCCTCGGGCCCCAAGCACCTGACCATGACCATCACCCGCTCGCAGTTCGAGAAGCTGACCGACAGCCTCTTCGAGCGGTGCCGCGGCCCGGTCATGAAGGCCCTGGAGGACGCCAAGCTCAAACCCGCGCAGATTGACGAGGTGGTTCTGGTCGGCGGCGCGACCCGTATGCCTCGCGTCCAGCAAATCGTCAAGGAAATCTTCGGCAAGGATCCGCACAAGGGCGTCAACCCCGACGAGGTCGTCGCCGTGGGCGCGGCCATCCAGGGCGCGGTCCTGACCGGCGACGTCAAGCAGGTCCTCCTGCTGGACGTCACGCCGCTCTCCCTCGGCCTGGAAACCAAGGGCGGTGTGATGACCGTGCTGGTTCCGCGGAACACGACGATCCCGACCGAAAAGAAGGAAGTCTTCACCACGGCGGAGGACAATCAAACGGCAGTTACTATCAAGGTCTACCAGGGGGAACGGCCGATGGCGGGCGACAACCGCTTCCTCGGCGACTTCAACCTCGAGGGAATTCCTCCGGCCCGGATGGGCGTGCCCAAGATCGAGGTCGCCTTCAACATCGACGCCAACGGCATCCTCAACGTCACAGCACGCGACCAGGGCACCGGCAAGGAGCAGACGATCCGCATCGAATCGTCCGGCGGTCTGAGCAAGGATGAGATCGACCGGATGCAGCGGGACGCCGAGTCCCACGCCAGCGAGGACAAGAAGAAGCGTGAGCTGGTCGAGGCGCGAAATACCGCCGAGCAACGCGTTTACCAGCTCGAGAAACTGCTCGAGGAGCACAAGGACAAGCTCGGCGATTCCGACAAGACGGCACTCCGGGCGGCCATCGACAAGGTCAACGAGGCCAAGAAGTCGGACGACGTCGCGGCGATCAACCGGGCCGTCGACGAGCTTTCCCGCGCCAGCCAGGCGATGTCCGAGCATCTCTACTCGGCCGGTGGACCCGGAGCCGGCGCCGGTCCCGGCCGCGGAACCGGACCAGGACCAGGACCCTCCGAATCGCCCAACGGCGGCGACGGCTCCCAGAAGCCCGAAGAGGTCATCGACGTCGAGTTCGAGGAGAAAAAGTGATCGCCGGCCGGGAAACCCGGCCCCGATCGCGGCTTCGTGATCCTTGGCCAGCTCCGGCCGACGGGACAGGCGCCTCGCTGTCGGCGAAGGCCCTGCCCTTTTTTTCTGTACTGAAATGCCCTTCGCTTGCGCTTCAGGCTTGTTGCATGTGAAGTTCGTGTTGGCATTGATGACTCAGCTAACTGAGTGATCAGGCGGGGTCATCTTGCGGCCGGTACACGAGGCCGCTTGCCGGGGAGGTGAACCATGGCTTTCCGTTTCGACCGACTGACCTTGAAGAGCCAGGAAGCCGTCCAGACGGCCCAGTCCCTGGCCCGCGACCGCGGCCACCAGCGGCTCGAGCCGATGCACCTCCTGGCCGCGCTTCTGGACCCCGAGCAGCAGGTCATCCGCAGCTTGCTATCGCAGCTAGGAATCAACCCGGCTCAGGTGCTCAAGGCAGCCGAGGAAGGCCTCAGTGCGCTGCCCAAGGTGGCCGGCGGCGAGCAGTCCCTGGGGCCCGACCTGGCGGCCGTGCTGGACACGGCCCAGGCCGAGGCCGAGCGAATGAAAGACCAGTACGTCTCGGTCGAGCACCTGCTCCTGGGGCTGGTGAAGGTCAAGAGCAAGGCCCAGCAGTTGCTCGATGCCCTGGGAGTGAGCGAGAAGGAGATCCTTCAGGCGTTGCAGAAGGTCCGCGGTGGGCAGACCGTGACCGACCAGAATCCTGATGACAAGTACCAGGCGCTGGAACGCTACGGCCGCGACCTCGTCGAGCTGGCTCGCAGGGGCAAGATGGACCCGGTAATCGGTCGCGACACGGAGATCCGCCGCGTGGTCCAGGTTCTCAGCCGGCGTACCAAGAACAACCCGGTCTTGATCGGCGAGCCCGGCGTGGGCAAGACCGCCATCGCTGAGGGCCTGGCCCAGCGCATCGTTTCGGGCGACGTTCCCAATAGCCTGCAAAACCGCAAGCTGATCGCGCTGGATATGGGCGCCTTGGTCGCGGGAACCAAGTTCCGGGGCGAGTTCGAGGACCGTCTCAAGGCCGTTCTGAAGGAGGTCACCCAGTCCGAGGGGCGGATCATCCTGTTCATCGATGAGCTGCACCTGGTCGTCGGCGCAGGCAAGGCCGAGGGGTCGATGGACGCGGCCAACCTGCTCAAGCCGGCCCTGGCTCGCGGCGAGCTTCGCTGCATTGGCGCCACCACCCTGGACGAGTTCCGCGAGCACATTGAGAAGGATCCCGCACTCGAGCGGAGGTTCCAGCCGGTCTTCGTCGGCGAGCCGTCCATCGAAGACACGATCGCGATCCTCCGCGGCATCAAAGAGCGGTACGAGATCCACCACAAGGTCAAGATCAAGGATTCCGCGCTGGTGTCCGCGGCCAAGCTGTCGGCCCGCTACATCACCGACCGATTTCTTCCCGACAAGGCGATCGACCTGATTGACGAGGCAGCTAGCCGGCTCTCCATGGAGCTTCAGTCCGTGCCGACCGAGATCGATGTGGTCCAGCGTCGATTGCTCCAGCTCCAGCTCGCCAAGCGGATGCTCGAGGCGGAAACCGAGGCCCATGCCAGGGAGCGTCTCCTCGAAGTCGAGGAGAAGATCGCCGAGGACGAGAAGAAGCTGCAGGACCTGCGCCGCCAGTGGGAGATGGAGAAGTCGGGACTGGGCGACGTGCAGCAGATGCGTGAACGCCTGGCTGCCGTCCACGAAGCGTCGAAGCAGCTCAACGACGAGTTCAACAAGCGGATGAGCCGCGGGGAGGACTACAACGAGATCGCCCGCGACCCGAAGTTCCAGGAGGCGCCGCGCCTGGAACGCGAGCGGAAAGAACTGGAACGGAGAATCGCCGAGACCGAGCGGTCCACCACGGAGGCAGACGGCGGCCCAGCCAGAGAGAAGCACCGACTGCTGAAGAAGGAGGTTGACTCCGAGGAGATCGCCGAGGTCGTTAGCCAGTGGACCGGCATACCCGTCTCTCGCATGCTGACCACCGAGCGCGAAAAGCTGCTTCGGCTCGAAGAACAGATCCACCTCCGGATGGTGAACCAGAACGACGCCGTGCACGCGGTCGCCGACGCGGTTCGCCGCAGCCGCGCCGGACTGCAAGACCCCAAACGGCCGATCGGCTCATTCCTGTTCCTGGGTCCTACTGGCGTGGGCAAGACCGAGCTGGCCAGGGCCCTCGCGGAATTCCTTTTCGACAGCGAGGCGGCAATGGTCCGCATCGACATGAGCGAGTACGGCGAGCGGCACAACGTTGCCCGCCTGATCGGCGCTCCACCCGGCTACGTCGGCTACGAGGAAGGGGGGCGCCTCACCGAGGCTATCCGCCGCCGTCCCTACTCGGTCGTGCTCCTAGACGAGATCGAGAAGGCTCACCGCGACGTGTTCAACGTTCTGCTCCAGGTGCTCGACGACGGACGGCTGACCGACGGTCAGGGACGGACCGTCGATTTCCGCAACGCCGTTATCATCATGACCTCGAACCTGGGCAGCCAAATCATCGCCGACCTGTCCGGAGCCGGCAACGAGGCCGCAATGCGGGGCGAGATCCAGAACATGCTGCGCGGGGCGTTCCTTCCCGAGTTCCTGAACCGGATCGACGAGACGATCATCTTCCATCCGCTGGGCAGGAGCGAGATCAAGCAGATTGTCGATATCCAGATCCGGCGTCTCCAGACACAGCTCGCCGAGGCCGAATTGACTCTGAAAATCAGCGACGCGGCCAAGGAGCGGCTGGCCGAGGAAGGCTTCGATCCAGCTTATGGCGCCCGGCCGCTCAAGCGAATCATTCAGCAGCGGCTGGCCAACTCGCTGGCCACCGCGCTACTGGAGCAGAAGGTCAACAGGTCCGATGTGGTCGAGATCGACTGGAACGGCCACGATTTCACGTTCACGCCGGTCAAGCAGCAGCCGGCGCCGACATAACGGAAACGGACAGTCCGTCCGCCGGGGGATATCAATCGGGTGAGTTGGGTAGCTCCAGAGGCGCGGGAGAAGTTGAGATGAGAGATCAGTCCTGGCCGCCAGTTCTTGTGGCGTGTGCATCGTCTAGCGGTGTCTTCCCCCTTGGCCGTTGGCCCCCCCTCGCGAGACGTTCGCCGCATCGGGGCCGAACACGTCGCCGCGGATGGCCGGATACCCGGAAATTGGCTTGCCCGCCATGTCGATCCTGCCAAACCGATGATCATCCACACCAGGAGTGATCAGGGCCGAGCGACTGGAATGTGCTCGCGTGGAACTGGCCACCGGCGGGGGCGACAGAGACGTCTTTTGTTTCCTCTTGACCAGGTTCTTCTGGTTGTCGAGCTGGGTACCGATCCCCGTGCCGGTCCCTAGATTCAGAAGGCCGAGTTGGGCGCGTGCTGGCCTCGCCCAGGTCGAGGCGACAATCACCACCGCGGCAAGAAGGAACACGCGTTTCATGGCCGCTCCGGAACGATGAGGAAAAAACCAGTCATTCAAGATGGTATGCCGGACGAATAAACTCGACAGAAGTATTTTGCGATGCCGGCCTCAATTCCACAAGAGTCTGTCGCGAATTCCCCACTTTCCCGACCAGGAGATACGCAGTTGGGTCTTGGACCTCCCAATTGCCTGGAAACCTGAGGGCTTCGGGTGATCTGCGGGACCGAAATCGTACAATGAGCTAGGTTGCAGTTCACCCATATTGTCCACCTTATCAGGCCACCTCGACTGTTCGTTCACTAACTGCGTAACTCCTATCAAACTCTCATATCGTCGTCGAGGTCGGCCCGGATTCTTTGGCATCAAGGAATTCGCGGCCTCGGTCTAGCGGCCGTAAAGGCCGATGCTCGGTCCCAGAGCTGGTGCATAGACGCCGATCGACGGCGGCGGGGCAATCTGGTCGACGGTCAGACTGGTGCCGTAGACGACAGGGAAGGTGCGGTACGAGTTCCCAGAGGTGGGCGCTCCGTAGACGTAGCCAGGCGCCGTGAAGCCGGGACGCCAGAGGCCGACACCATAACGGCCGGGAAGCAAGCCGTAGCCCGGAACGTTTGAGCCGTAGGAGGGCCCAGGATAGGCCGAGAAAGTGGTGAACGTTCGAGGAACGCCGTAGCTGGCGAAGCCGTAGCTCGTGCCATAAAGCCCGGGCGCCGCGAAGTAGTCGCTGACTCGGTAAGACCCAGAATAAGGACCGCCCATCACGGCCTGAGTCCGTGCCTCGCGGGCCCCGTGCGAAACAACCGCCCCGACCACGATGACTGCCAGCAGGCGTCGCATGAGCTTGAGTCCTCAGGGGATGAACCTGCAAACCATTCCGCGGGCCAATCGAGGACGAACGTCTTCAAGTCTACAGCATTATTGGCAGGATGCCTGGAGAACTTGGAAACGCGGGGAGCGAGTGCACACTCTGTCATCACGAGGATCAATACCCCAACAAGAAACCCTTGTAGTAGCCCCCGTAGAAATTGGAACCATAGGGTCCTCGCCCATAGCCGGAGCCATAGCTTTGATAGCGGTTGAGGGGCACGTAGTTGGGGGTCAGGTACGAGTCGGGCCAGTAAAGCTGACCTTGGGGCAACTGCGTCGCATAAGGCGCCGGCGCCTGGCTGTACGTCCGCGTGGCCCGAAGATTGCGACCTCGTACTCTGACGGCGGTTGCGGGACGAGTCTGGGTGGCGTAGGGAACTCCAGGCTGTACCGCGTAGGCGCTGCTCGAGTCAAACGATTCCGCAAAGGAAGGAAACGTCTCCACATACTGGCCGCCGAACGCCTCGGGGGCCGGATAGCTGGGCGGAACGTCCACCATGTTGCCTGTTGCCGGAGGGTAGTTTACCACCGCTTGGGCGCTGACCCCGGAAACGAGGCCAAGCAAAAGCCACGCTCCGAACATGACCTCAGGAATGCGACTCATCGGTGATGCCTCCTGGTGTGATATCAACGTTGTTGGCCCGCCGACTCGCGATCGGGCCGAACCACCCTTACTTCATTCTAGCAGCACTGCCGTTGCCGGTTGGCATCGAAATCAGGACACGTTGAAGATTCCCCGCCGTTTTTGGAGTACCAAAAAAAAGTTTTTGTTTATTTGATTCACCACTTGCCGGAAACCGAAAAATGATGTAAAGGTAACAATGTATAAGGACCGGGAAACTGAACGGCGCTGGTTCCCCGGGTATTTCGAG
>JAFAHT010000395.1 GCA_019237095.1 Planctomycetaceae bacterium | reverse complement strand
ACAAGGAGGAGCTGCGCTCAAGAATGCTGGGTTTCATGATCAAGCTGGTGCACTTACCACAACACGTCCGTAACTACTTTCAACACCCGTGTGTTCAGTATGCTGCGGGTGTATGAAATGTGATTATCTTATTTGCCTGGGTAATATCCCTTCACGACATTTCCGCTGTCGTCGCGCACAGCGACTATGACGTCAACGTCGAGTGCAGTGTATCCCACGCACCGCCGGGCACGACCTGACAGGTCGCGCGAATCGAACTAATCCGTCTCACCAATCGTCCGTTCCAAAGCTCGCTGGCCCCTCTCCACATCACTTCCGAGTATCGAGCCGATGTAGGCGGGGTCGGGCTTCGAACGTCACCAGAAAGTCAACCTTGGATCGAGGATGTAACGATGGCAGCCACAGCGAAGGTCAGGAAACTTCAGGTGCGTCCAAGCCGTTCTACCGACCTGTGTTTCGCAACGGCCGGAGTCATCGGAGACAGTAAATCAGCACCACCGGTGGAACCGGTGGTATGAGGAAGGCCCCTTGAAGGGGCCGTAGGAGGAGGCTCGAGTCCCGCGTCACATACACCGACTACTTGGAGCTGCTCTTCATCCAGGTCCAACCGCTGGATCATGGGCGGGGGCTCGCTCCTCGGACGGTCGCTTCATGGGTTTCTCCAGGGCTTCGAGGATCTCTTCAGCGGACGATGACGCCTCTTCACGTACGGGACGGTAGAACCTTGTCAATTCTCACCGCCAGAGGCGGTGGATTAACTATGGATTTAGTGTGTCATCCGGGAGGATAGTGTAGTTCCAGTCCCCGTGGAATTTCGCCCTCTGCAATCGCACCCGTGCCAATTCTGCATCGCTAACCTTGATCCCTTCCGGGTAGACGTTGGGGTCCAGTTCCGCCTTGATCCGCAAACCCTCTTGCGTACGCACCTGCCCGATCAAGTTCACGATCACCGCCCGGCTGACCAGCGGTCGCCCGCGCCAGTTCTTGGTGATGTAGCTGAACATCCGGTGCTCGATCTTGTTCCACTTGCTCGTCCCGGGCGGGAAGTGGCACACCGTGATCCGCAGGCCGAGCTCGGTGGCCAAGTCCTGCAAGACCACTTTCCACAACCGCGATCGGTAGCCGTTACTCCCCCCAGCGTCGGCCGTGATCAGCAACCGGCTGGCCCTCGGATAAACTGGCGAGCCCATCTCCTCCCACCAGCGCCGGATGCTCGCCACGGCGAACTCGGCCGTGTCGTGGTCAACCCCCACGCTGACCCAGCCCTCATTGTGGCTCAAGTCGTAGACGCCCTCGGGGATGGCCTTGCCCAACTGCTTGTCCGGGAAGTCCTTGGCACGGACCGGCTGCGGCTCGCCACGGCGGTGCCATTCCCGCCCAGGGTTGCGGAAATTCCCGACCAATTCCTTCTTCTTCGCATCGACCGAGATGACCGGCTGCCCCGCCCTCTGGAAGGCGCGCACCTGTCGGTTGATGTACCCGAACTGGGCGTCACGATCCGGATGGTCTTTCCCCTCCAAGGTCTTGCGGTTGGCCTGAAGGCTGTAGCCGATCTCGTCGAGCAGGCGGCCTACCGTGTCGTGGCTGACCTGGTGGCCGCGTGCCACCAGTTCCTCGGCCAAGTGGCGGGTGCTCTTGGATGTCCAAAGCAGGGGCGCTTCGGGGTCTCCGCGGGTGACGGGCTCGAGCAGGCACTGGAGATCCTCGAGCAGTCTTGGGTCGCGTTGCGCGAGGCGCGGCCGTCCGGCTCCCGGCCTGCGAATCCGCTCGGGAGGCGGTTCGGGCATGGGCTGGTGGAGTTCGGCGATTCCGGCTCGGAGAGTCGTCCGCGAGATGCCCGTGGCTTTGGAGACGGCTGAAGCACCGCCCCAGCCCAAGGACCGAGCCTCGGCAGCGGCCCACCGACGGAGAACCCGCTCATCCATGAAGAGGACGAGGGACTGATACTTCTCGTGGAGGATCGACAGGGTTTCTTGAGAGACCATACACAGGCTCTGCAAGCAAGTACTGTACCACAAATTGACCAACTAATTTTGCGTCAGTGCCCAAGTCGAGCGAAAGACGGGATTTGCCGCCTGTCGTCGGGTTGGTTCGGGGTGAGTCGGAAGCGCGCCCGGCAGGATTCGAACCTGCAACCTTCGGATTCGAAGTCCGCGACTCTATCCGTTGAGCTACGGGCGCAGCGTGTAAAGC
>JAFAHT010000579.1 GCA_019237095.1 Planctomycetaceae bacterium | reverse complement strand
GTCAAGATCATGGCCTCCGGCGACCTGGACGAGTACCAAATCGCACGCCTGCTCGCCGCGTCCGCTCCGATCGATGGATTCGGCGTCGGCACCGAGCTGATCACCTCGCGCGATGCCCCTGCGCTTTCCATGGTGTACAAGCTCGTCGAGATCGATGGAGAGGGGAAAATCAAGCTCAGCCCGGGCAAGAAGACTTACCCGATGGCCAAGCAAGTCGATCGCCGGTGTGACGGTCAAGGGATGTTCCGCGGCGATGTGGTCATGCGCTCCGACGAGACGGCCGAAGGCGAACCCCTCCTGGTTCCCATCGTCCGCGCCGGCCGCCTGGTCAACGAGTTGCCGGCCCTGAAGACCATCCGGGCTCGGTGCGCAGACCAGCTCGCCTCTCTCCCCGACAACCTCAAGAATCTGGACGCCGCGTCGAGTTACCCGATCAGTTACAGCGATCTCCTTGAGGGCGACGCCCACAGACTCATGGAGCAGGGGGGATGATGCGGGGGCGGGAGGCCACCGAGGCCGAACTTGAACTTTACACCCTTCCGGGGAATCCCTACGATCCGCCATGTTCGGCGGTTCCATTGTCGTTCGGCCAAGAAGAATTGTCGGGGCACTTCGAGCCTGCCAACCTCCCCGTAACGATTCTTGGACATACCGCGGGGAGGGAATTGCGATGGCCAGGATCATCAGCGTGGCCAATCAGAAGGGTGGCGTGGGGAAGACCACGTCGGCGATCAACATCGCAGCCGGTTTGGCGAAGTCCGGGCGCTCCGCGCTGGTGGTCGATATCGATCCCCAGTGCAACGCAACCAGCGGACTGGGGGTCGAACCGGCCCAGCGGCATCCTTTGCTTGCCGGCAAGGCGCTGGCCGAGAGTGTGGTCGAGACATCGCAGCCGCGACTGTGCGTATTGCCCGGTTCGCAGAGCCTGGCCGATGCGGACGCGCTCTCAGCCTCGAACCGTCAGCGCGCATCGACCTTGCGCCAGCAGCTCGCCAGCGAGCTGAGCCATTTTCACTATATCTTTCTGGATTGTCCCCCGTCGATCGGGCAGCTTACCCGCGCGGCGCTCGGGGCATCGGGCGAGATCTACATTCCGATCCAGTGCGAGTACTTCGCGATGGAAGGGCTTTCCCAGATCATAGAGCTTGCCAGGCAGACCAAGGCAAGAGAGAACCATCGTTTGGAAATTGGGGGCATCGTCCTGACGATGTACGATTCGAGCCTGGAGTTGGCTAACGAAGTTGCGAGCGAGGTCCGACAGTATTTCGATGAGACGGTCTTCGAAACACTGATTCCGCGTGATGTCAGCATCAGCGAGGCACCCAGCCACGGGCTGAGCGTGCTGGACTACGCCCCCCGGGCCCGCGGTGCCCGGGCCTATACGGAACTCGTTATGGAGGTCATCGACCGTGAATAAGCGACGCTTGGGACGCGGTTTGGAAGCCCTGCTGGGACGTGAGGAGGGGGGGTTCGAGCCTGGCTCGCTCGAGGGCTCCGAGCTGCTCCACGTCGCCGTCGATCAGATCGATCCCAACCCTTATCAGCCCCGCCGTAATTTCCCGGCGGCAGATATTGCCTCCCTGGCGGATTCGCTGCGCCAGCACGGCATGCTCCAGCCGATCCTGGTGCGACCCATCGGCGAGCGCTACCAGCTCATCGCCGGCGAACGGCGGCTCCGGGCCAGCATCGAGGCCCAGCTCCACGAGATTCCCGCGCGGGTGTTGGACCTGGACGACCAGCGCGTCTTCGAGCTGGCGATGGTTGAAAACTTGCAGCGAGAGGACCTCAATGCCGTCGACAAGGCCACGGCCTTTCGCGAGTATCTCGGCCGTTACGGTGGAACTCAGGAAGAGCTCGCCGGGCGGTTGGGCCTGGACCGCTCGACCGTCTCCAACCTGATCCGGCTGCTGGAGTTGCCCGACGAGGTCCTCTGCGCCGTCCGCGACAACGAGATCACCCAGGGCCACGCCCGCGCCTTGCTGGGGCTGCCCGACCCGGAGAGCCAGCGTGCCGCCTGCCGCCGGATCACCACCGAGAACCTCTCGGTCCGCCAGACCGAGGCTCTCGTGGCCACCGGCATTCCCACCCCGTCTCGGCCTCGAGTCCGTCGCGATCAGGCACACGCCCCTGAGCCCAGGTTGCCCCACCTAGTCGAGCTTGAACAGCATCTGCACCAGCGGTTCGGCACCCCCGTGCTGATCCGAGCCAAAACGCCCGAGCGGGGACAGATCGTCATCGACTACAACTCGCAGGAAGATTTCGACCGCGTTACCTCGCTGATCCGCTAAACGAGCGACGATCATCACGCATCGTGAACGGCTCGTTCGTGCGCGGCACGACAAGGCAAGACCAGGTTCTCGGCGGGGGCACGCGGACATGCGTGGCCCCCGGTACGAGGTTTACTGCAACTGTTCTCACTGCGGGCACGCCGGTCCAAACTGAAAGCGCACTTCCCCTTTCTGACCCACCGACTGCAACTCCGAGAACCTGAGTAGCCGCAAAACACGCCGGCAGATTCCTCTCCGGCGATCCCTCCTTTATTCTTAAGTTCATTACTCACTGAGACTAAGCACTTATTCACGGGATGAGTTCTTGGCGTTGGTACTTGGCTTGCTATGGCCAACATTTTGCGAAACTCTCAATTCTTGCGAGAATCGTCTCCTTCCGCAAGATCAACCAGTGATGCAACGACTGAATGCCTGCTTCAGCGTGCAAGGCCATGGCGGGTGCTCGTGGTGCTGCGAAGCCCAAGCCCAGGAATGACTCCACCACCCGTAAAGCGAGGTGCTGCCCGATGCGTCCACTGCCGCACGAAGGAACTGCGGAGCGAGGACTCTGTTGCTCTTTGCTTCGGCTCGTTCAAAGCGACTGCCAGATCCAGCAGCTCCGCCAGGAGCTGAGCGGCTTCAGCCATCGCTGCCGGAACCTGCTGAACGGCATGAAGATGAGCCTTTACTTCATGCGGCGCGGGGCTGAGCAACCGCTGCCGCAGTGGTGGAACGGGTTGGAGCTGAACTACCGGGGAATCGAGGAACTCCTCGACCAGTTGCAGGCGATTTACCGGCCAATTTCTTTGACCCTGGTTCGCGGTGCGTTCCGGTGCCTGGTCCAGGATCGCCAGCGGCTCTGGAGCGACTGGTTCGCAAGCGGTTGCGGTACCCTGGAGATCGTTCCTCCGGAGCAGGAGTCTGCCGGTGAATTCGACCCCATGTGCCTGACTATGGGTTTCGATGCCCTGGCTCGCTGGCGGGCCTCGGTCGTTTCTGCCGGCCAATCTGCCCGTCTCTCCTGGCGTACAGGGGATGTTCAATTCGAGGTGAGCTGGCACGAGTCAGGAGGAACGGCCCGCGCGCCGATCCAGCCGCGCGGGCAAACCAGTCCGGGTTCACCGTCCCTCTGGGCGGCCCACCAGCCGCTCGCCTTGCCACTCTTGGCTCGGGTCATGACGGCTCACCGCGGCACCATGGAATGGAGCCGGGAGCCGGAGTTCCACGCTCTGCTGCGCTGGCCTTTGAACCAGTCGGATCGTCTGAAAACCCCGTCGTCTTGACGTCAACGACGCAGCGACACGAATGCTTCGAGCGCTCGCTTCGCCATGAAGCGAGTCGGTTTGTCGGCCCACGCGCCTGCACCTGACCCGCCCTTGACCGGGAAGCCTGGGTACGCTTACGATGCGAGTGAATGAATGAAGTCGCGGGGTGTAGCGCAGCCTGGTTAGCGCGCCTGCCTTGGGAGCAGGAGGTCACCAGTTCGAATCTGGTCACCCCGACTTGCACCGATTGCCTCACACAGCACGAGACGTGTGAGCTGCATCGGCTGCCCTGGCAGA
>JAFAHT010000474.1 GCA_019237095.1 Planctomycetaceae bacterium | reverse complement strand
AGGCTTTGACCTATGCGCTTGAGTATGCACGCGACCTTGACCCGAAGCTGGCGGACCGGTTCGTTGGCATGTACGTGAACCACTGGACGGTGGATTACGGTCCGCGCGGGCGGGAAGCAGTCCGGCAATTTCTGGGCCGAGCGGCGGAAGCGGGTTTAGTCCCGGGGCCGATTGACGTACAATTTGTGGGATGATCCCGAGTGAGGTCGAGCCGGCTGTTCCTGGAAGACGGCACCGGCGCGGGATACCTCATCCTCGCACAGACCTGGGGATTGACCGAGCCTGGATCGGCTTGAGACCCCGACCGCCTGCTCGAAGGGACGAGCCATGACCCAGTCATTCGAAACGCTGACGCCCCTCACCGTCGATGGGCAGACCTACCACTTTTACCGGCTCGACGCCCTGCGCGCACAGGGGCTTGACGTGGCGGCTCTGCCGTTCTCGCTCAAGGTGCTGCTGGAGAACCTGCTACGCCACGAAGATGGATCGACGGTCACGGCCGACGACATCCGCGGTCTGGCCGCATGGAACCCGCGGGCGGAGCCCGATCGGGAGATCGCCTTCCGCCCCAGCCGCGTCTTGCTGCAAGACTTCACGGGAGTGCCCGCGTTGGTCGACCTGGCCGCGATGCGGGATGCGATGTGGCAGATGGGGGGGGAGCCCAGGAAGATCAATCCCTTGCAACCGGTCGAGCTTGTGATTGACCATTCGGTGCAGGTGGACGAGGCGGGGAGCATTTCGGCATTCGCGGTCAACGCCGACCTCGAGTTCCGCCGCAACCGTGAGCGGTATGCGTTCCTCCGCTGGGGCCAAAATGCCTTCGACAATTTCAAAGTCGTTCCTCCCGATACCGGAATCGTCCACCAGGTCAACCTGGAGTATCTGGCCCGGGTCGTCTTCACCGCGGCCAGTGCGTCTGGCAAGGAGACGCTGGCGTATCCCGATACGCTGCTCGGGACCGATTCCCACACCACGATGATCAACGGGCTGGGTGTTCTGGGCTGGGGCGTCGGCGGCATCGAGGCTGAGGCGGCGATGCTCGGTCAGCCGGTGTCGATGCTGGTTCCCCAGGTCGTCGGCTTCAAGCTGACGGGTTCGCTTCCCGAAGGCGCAACGGCCACCGACCTGGTTCTGACCGTGACCCAGTTGCTGCGCAAGAAGGGCGTGGTGGGCAAGTTCGTCGAATACTACGGCGAGGGCCTGGCCTCGCTTCCGCTGGCCGATCGGGCCACGATCGCTAACATGGCACCCGAGTACGGGGCAACCTGCGGTATCTTCCCGATCGATGCCGAGACCTTGCGCTACCTCGAGCTGTCGGGACGTCCCAAGGCGATGATCCGCCTGGTCGAGGCATACTCTCGGGCTCAGGGCATGTTCCATCAGCCCGGGACCCCCGCGGCCGCCTATACCGATACGCTGGAACTCGATCTGTCGACCGTGCAGCCGAGCCTGGCCGGACCCCGTCGGCCCCAGGACCGGGTCAGGCTGGGCGATGCCAAGACTTCGTTCCATGAGGCCCTCCAGGAGATGCTCGCGTCGCGCCCGGAAAAGGCCAAGCAGGAGGCCATCGACCGCGGCAACCTCAAGGCCGACGAGGAGATGCTCGCGTCGCGCCCGGAAAAGGCCAGGAAGACCACGGTCGCGGAGGTTGCTGCGGCTCACGCCTCGGGCAACGGGCACTCGGCCGGTAGCCTCACTCACGGCTCGGTCGTGATCGCGGCGATCACCAGTTGCACCAACACGTCCAATCCCTCGGTGATGCTGGCCGCCGGACTGCTGGCCAAGAAGGCCGTGGAGCGCGGGCTCTCGACTCGGCCCTGGGTGAAGGCGAGCCTGGCGCCGGGGTCGAAGGTGGTGACCGACTACCTGCGGCAGGCCGGGCTCGACTCCTACCTCGATGCGCTCCGGTTCAACCTGGTGGGCTACGGCTGCACCACCTGCATCGGCAACTCGGGCCCGCTTGCCGCGTCGATCTCCCAGGCCATCCATGAGAACGACCTGGTGGCCGTCGCCGTGCTCAGTGGCAACCGCAATTTCGAAGGGCGGATCAACCCCGACGTCCGGGCCAATTACCTGGCCTCGCCGCCCCTGGTCGTCGCCTATGCCCTGGCCGGCACGATGGATATCGACCTCGCCGCCGAACCGCTCGGCACCGACCGCGGCGGCCTGCCGGTCTATCTCAAGGACATCTGGCCAAGCCAGCAAGAGATCCAGGAAGCAATTCTCAAATCCGTTCATACCGAGATGTTCCAGAGCGAATATAGTGAGGTCTTCAAGGGCGATGAGCACTGGAGCAGCCTGGCCGTTCCCCAGGGCGACCTGTATCAGTGGGACGAGGCTTCGACCTACGTCAAGAACCCTCCCTATTTCGTGGGGATGCCGGCAAGGCCGGCGCCGGTGGCGCCGGTTACCAGGGCCCGGGTCCTGGCCGTGCTCGGGGACAGCATCACGACCGACCATATCTCACCGGCGGGTTCGATCAAGCCGGATGGTCCGGCGGGCCGCTACCTGATCGCTCACAGCGTACCGGTCTCCGAGTTCAACTCCTACGGCGCGCGGCGGGGAAATCATGAGGTCATGGTACGCGGCACGTTCGCCAACGACCGCCTGCGTAATCGACTCGCTCCCGGAACCGAGGGAGGGTGGACCCGTCACCTTCCCGACGGCGAGGTGATGAGTATCTTCGAGGCGTCCGAGAAGTATCAGAAGGATGGAATTCCCTTGCTGGTCCTGGCCGGCAAGGAGTATGGCTCTGGGTCATCGCGCGACTGGGCGGCCAAGGGACCAAAGCTGCTCGGCATCCGGGCCGTGATCGCCGAAAGCTACGAGCGGATCCACCGCTCGAACCTCGTCGGCATGGGCATCCTCCCTTTGCAGTTCGAGCCCGGCCAGAATATCAAGAGCCTCGGCCTCACCGGTGAAGAGCTGTACACTGTCGAGAACCCGATCGAGGGCCTCGCCCAGCGGCTCTCGGCCGGTCGCCGCCTGATCGTGATTGTCGAAGGCGCGGACGGCTCTGCGCTACGGTTCCCGGTTGTCATCCGGATCGACACGCCCCAGGAAGTTCTCTATTACGAGAATGGCGGAATTCTGCCGTACGTCTTGCGGCAATTGCTGAAAGTGTAAGGCAGCGGATGCCGTCATTCTGTCAGCTTGAACACTACCTTGGTGCAGCCGTCCGGCTTGTCGCGCTCGGTTCCGTCGCAAGTCCTGGCACGAATGTTGCGGCAGGATCTGCTCAGTAGCGTGACGATGCGTTTCAACCGGAGACTGGCAACAAGGAGATATAGTATGCCGGATCGAAAAACGCCTTTTGAACGGGCGCTGGCGCTGGCGGCGCTGAGCGGATTCAAGATCGCATTGGGGCCGGCGTTTCTCGCCGCGTCCCGGCGCAGTCCCAACACGGGATCGTGGGCATTAGCCGCACTGGGGGAGATGTTGCTGGACAAGATCGGGGTCTTTCCTCCCAGGTTCCGGCCGGCCTTACTGATTCCTCATGCTCTCTCTGGCGCCTGGGTGGCTCGAGAGAGCCTGAAGCGGGACGGGATCGACGACCCCACGGGCCCGGTGCTCGGCGCCGTGGTCGCCGCGGGTGTCTCTTGCGTGGCCCCGATGACTCGCATCGCGCTGCACAAGGGACTGGGCATCTCCAATGCGTGGCTCGGCCTGGGCGAGGATTATCTGGCCTTGCGACTGGGAACCGAGGCGACGGACGTTACCATGAGCCAGGTTTCCGAGATCGCGCGCGACGCCATTGACGATCTCCGCGGCCGGGCCGTGCCCTCACTGCCTGCGCTGTCAATTCCCGCGGCCGCCGGGCCACCGTGAATGAATCCAGTTGGCACTTCATCCTCTCGGAACCCGCGAGGGGGAAGGCTTGGTTCTCGATTCCATCAAGATCGCTGAGCCGGTTCGTCTGTTGCGAGCATTCCCCTGCCCAGCAATGCGCATGGCAAGTCTGCCGCGACGCTGGGGTCTTGAGCACGCCGGTCCGGAGATGTTATTGTGCATCGCGCATGAGATCCTCGCATAACTGGCGGACCGCTGGTATGATTCTTGCGTGAAATCTCATCACCAACAGCGATCGGGCGTGGGCCTCGGGTGAGGTCGCGGGTCGCTGAACCCAGCAGGACAAAGGAAGACCATGAAAAAGATCATCACCGCTCTGGCTGGCACTGGCCTTTTGACGCTGACGTTGGGACTTGTGGGCTGCGGCGAGTCGTCCACGGTCACGGAGAAGAAAGAGGTTGGCACCCCTGGGGGCACGACCACAACGACCGACAAGATGGAAGTCAAGCAGACGGGCAAGAATCCTCCGCCCGCCGGCACGACAACCCCCGCCCCGCCCAAGCAGTAAGCCCCAGCCATTGCCATTTACGTCCGCGTCAGCAGCCGAAGCGTTGTTGACGCGGACGTCCACAATCAGCTCTTGGTATTCACGCCATTAATTTGATTGTCTCACCTTGCCTTTGAATCCCAGAGGCAGAAACCGTCGCAATGCATGGCCGTCAAGATCACGTATTTCATGCCCGCGGCTTTCGCGACGGCAACCTACCTCTGCGCATCGAACCGCGTCGGGTTGAACTCCTTGTAGAGATGATCATAGACATCAACGGGAATCGGCCCCTTGTTGGGATGCGCCGGATTCGAGTTGGCGCGCGACCAGCTAATCTCCGTCCTCTTATTGTACCTACGGCGACGGCCCGAATCTCGGGTTTACAATCTGGCGCTCCATGAGAAAAATGGTGGTTTGCTCGAGTGAGGATGAATGTGCCCTGGGGGTGGGGGAGATGAGCCGTGCATGAGGAGGCGATACGCAAGGCGGATGTGTTGATCGCAGCTCTTGGTTACATACGCAAGTTTCATGGCCGGTTTACCGTCATCAAGCTGGGCGGCTCGGTCATGGAAGATCCCGGATCGCTCTCCGCCCTGCTCGTGGATGTCGTCTTCATGCAGACCGTGGGGATGCGCCCGGTGGTCGTTCACGGCGGGGGTAAGGCCATCACCGTGGCGATGGAGAAGGCCGGACTGACCCCACACTGGGTCAAGGGCCGGCGGTACACCGATGACGCCACGCTCGAGATCGTCGCGAGGGTGCTGGCCGAAGAGATCAACGCCGACATCGAGCGGCACATCAACAAGTATGGCGGCCGGGCGTCGGGGCTGCACCACAAAACCCACCAGTGCCTCTACGGCCGCAAGCTCATGCTGACTGACGGCGACGGCAGTCTGATCGACCTGGGGCGGGTGGGCGAGGTGACCGAAGTGGACACCATCCCGATCGAGAACCTCTGCCTGGCGGGCGTGGTGCCCGTGCTCCCCTCGCTGGCCGAGGATGAGGATGAGGAGGGCAAGCTGCTCAATGTCAACGCCGACACCGCCGCCGCCGCGGTTGCCCAGGCGCTGCAGGCCGAGAAACTCGTGTTCCTCACCGACACACCGGGCATCCTGATGGACCGCAACGAACCCACGAGCCTGATCTCGGGTCTGACTCCCGAAGAGTGCCACGACTTGATGGCCCGCGGCGTGATCGACAAGGGAATGATTCCCAAGGTGGAGGCCTGTCTGAACTCGATCGAAGCTGGCGTCCGCAAGACGCACATCATCGACGGCCGGCTGCGGCACTCGTTGCTGCTGGAGATCTTCACCGAGAGCGGCGTCGGTACCGAGATCGTCCATGATGATAACCCCGACCGAATCTCGATCCAGGGCCGGCGCCCCGTTCTGGTTCGTTGACCATGGCGACGCCCGCCGGCAGCGCGATGCTCGTTGGCGAAGCGTTCCGACTCTTCCTCTTGCCCCGGAGTTCCAGCCTTGGCTCATGCTCAACTGGCCCACGAGAGCTCGCAGGAGACAATCGCCCAGTTCGCGCGGTACGTCATCCCCAATTACCGGCGCTTCCCGGTCTGTCTGGTCAGGGGCGAGGGCTCGTGGGTGTGGGATGCGGAAGGGCATCGCTACCTCGACTTCTTCCCAGGGTGGGGCTGCAACCTGCTGGGCCATTGCCCGCCCCGTGTCGTCGCCGCGGTTCGGGAACAGGTCGGGCAGCTCATCCACGTGCCCAATACCTGGTATATGGAACCTCAGGGAGCGTTTGCCCAGGCGCTTTCTGAGCGGTCTATTGGTTCTCATCTCCAGCCCGGCCAATGTTTCTTCTGCAACAGCGGCGCCGAGGCCAACGAGGCGGCGATCAAGCTGGCCCGGGCTCATGGACATGCCCATGGCCGATACAAGATTGTCGCGATGGAAGGAGGCTTCCACGGCCGGACTTTCGCCGCACTGACGGCAACTGCCCAGCCCAAGTACCACGTGGGGTTCGAGCCGATGGTGCCGGGGTTCGTATACGTGCCGTACAACGACCTCGAGGCTGTCGCCAGGGTTCTTGACCACGAGACCGCCGCAGTGCTGGTCGAGCCGATTCAGGGCGAGGGGGGCGTGAACATTCCCGGCCCGAAGTACCTTCCCGGCCTGCGCCGGCTCTGCGACGAGCGCGGAGTTTTGTTGATTCTGGACGAGGTTCAAACCGGCATGGGGCGAACCGGGCACTGGTTCGCCTATCAGCAGTTCGGCGTTGCCGCCGAGCCCGACATCCTGACCTGCGCCAAGGCCCTGGCCGGTGGGATTGCCGCCGGGGTGATGATCGCGCGTGCGCAGGTGGCGGAGGTGCTCAAGCCGGGCATGCACGCGTCCACCTTCGGCGGCAACCCGATCGCCTGCCGGGCCGGAATGGCCACGATCGAGACGATCGAGGAGGACGGCCTGCTCGAGCGCGGGTTGGCGATCGGCGAGCGGTTCCGGAGCCAGTTCGAGGCGCTCAGGCGCGAGCTTCCCGAGCGAATCCGTGAGGTCCGGGTCCGCGGCGTCATGGTCGGGCTGGACCTGACGTTCGACGCCTCGGACGTGGTTTCCGAATGCTTGAAGCGGCTGCTGCTGATCAACGCAACTCACGGCCACGTAGTGCGGCTGTTACCGGCCTTGACGATCAGTGATGAGCTGATCGACCAGGGCTGCGCGATCCTGGCGGACGTGCTGCGGGAGATGGTGGTTTGAAGCTCGTAATGGACAGTCCCTCGAAGACGCTCGAGGTGGAGCCGATGGCGGGATCAAGCAAGAACACTGGAAATGCAGCGGCAGCCGGTGATCCCAACCGCGCTGCGAACGACGCCGGGATCGGTTCGGACCCCCGCCATTTCGTCACGCTCTTCGACCTGACGGCGGCCGAGGCCGGCGAGCTGCTCGATCGCACGGTTCGGCTCAAGCGTGGTGAGCTCAACGATCGCCGCACCTCATTGCTGCTGGGACGGACGCTCGGCCTGATCTTCGAGAAACCATCGTTGCGGACGCGCGTCAGTTTCGAATCGGCGATGGCCCGGCTGGGTGGCAACTCCATCTTCCTCCGCGGCAAGGACGTGGGCCTGGGGGTCCGTGAGAGCGTCTCCGACTTCGCCCGGGTGATCAGCCAGTATGTCGATGTTCTGGCCGTTCGGACGTTCTCGCAGTCAATCGTCGAGGAGCTTGCTCGCCACGCCGCGGTCCCGGTCATCAATGCCTTGTCGGACAGCTCGCACCCTTGCCAGGCCATGGCCGACATGGTGACCATCCTCGAGCAGCGGGGACCGCTGGCCAGGCGAAAGCTCGTCTTCGTGGGCGACGGCAACAACGTGGCCCGATCGCTGGCCCTGGCCTCGGCCCTCATGGGGCTGGAGTTCGTGCTGACCGGTCCAGCGGGCTATGAGTTTCCGGCCGCGTTCTCGGCCCGGTTCTCGGCCCAGTTTCCCCGCGTGCCGCTGGTCGTCGAGCCCGACCCTCGCAAGGCCGTGAAGGGGGCCGACGTCGTCTACACGGACGTCTGGGCGAGCATGGGTCAGGAACACGAGGCCGACCAGCGGCGCGAGGCCTTCATGCCGTATCAGGTCAACGAGGCTCTGATGGCGCGGGCACGCCCCGACGCGATCTTTCTTCACTGCCTGCCCGCTCACCGGGGCGAAGAGGTGACCTCGGGCGTGCTCGACGGCCCCCACAGCCAGGTCATTCCCCAGGCCGCCAACCGGATGCACTTCCAGATGGCTCTCTTGCTCTGGCTGCTGGGCGCGGGAAAGCCTTGATCGACCACTCGCTGAGAAGAGAGCAACACATGGCACGCGTTGACGGCCGCGAGAGCGGCGAGCTGCGGCCTATCACAATCGAGCGCGGTTTCATTGCCAATAGCCCGGGCAGCGTGCTCTTCCGCGCCGGGGCCACGGCGGTGCTGGTCACCGCGCAGCTCTCGGAATCGGTGCCGCCATTCCTGGAGGGCAAGGGGGTGGGCTGGCTGACGGCCGAGTACGCGATGCTGCCGGGCAGTACGCCGGGCCGGAAGCGGCGCGGGCCCGACGGCCGAGCCACCGAGATCCAGCGGCTGATCGGCCGCAGTTTGCGTGCCGTGGTCGATACCCGGGCTCTCGGGCCCTGGACGATTCACGTTGACGCCGACGTGATCAACGCCGATGGAGGCACGCGCACGGCCGCCATCACGGCCGCGTTCATTGCCGT
>JAFAHT010000458.1 GCA_019237095.1 Planctomycetaceae bacterium | reverse complement strand
CATGATCGGATTGTCATAGGACTCACTGCCAACAATTGTGCGAAGACCTCTTGGCTTGCCCCGATGAGCTCCCGCACAGCTCGCACTCGTGCCGGGGGATAGAGCGAAGGCTTCGGCATGACCCTCACCTGCCGCACCGTGTACTTCGTCTCCATCGGAGTGCCCGCGGCGAGGTCGGCGGCAAACTGGAGGTCCGGTATCGAGGAAGACGAGCCTCATGAACCGAACCGCAGCCGATCGGACAACCGATCCTCATTGACCGCGCGGGCAAGGTACGCGAACGTCTCCCGTTGCTCCTCTTCATCGCCCATGTCTTCGAGCGAATCGAGGGCCTGCAACGCCAGGGCTCTCCATGCTCGCTTTTCGCGTGAGCATGGCACCCGTACCCATCGCCGTGCAGTCGAGAAGTGGAGTCGAGAAGTGGAGTCGGCGCATCGTCTCGTTGACTCTGCTGGCCCCCGTAGAAAAGCGCCAAAACGAAGCCAATTTGCTCTTGATGTTAATCGTTTACATATTATGATTTAGGACGAAACAAGGCGGATTCGGGCAGGAAAACGAACCCAATTTCCGGCCGGCGGCATGGTGCGTGGGGCGTGGATGTTGGGGGCCAGCCACGTTTCCCAGGTGCCAGAAAGTGGGTGGCGCCTTCCGCTCCCATGCCTTGCGCGGCCATGAGTGGGCGTCGTCGAATTACTGGAAAACAAGCGTCATCAACGAGACCGGTCGCTGGGAGCACCTGGTTGGCCGAGCGTCGAGAAACTCTGGGATGGCGGCTTGAAAGTCCCGGAAAGCCGGATGGTGGCGATCGTAAAGGACGCGATGCTTCGTGACCTTGAAGGCCGCCTGAATTCCGTGTTTCTCGGACTTTTCTAGACCAGTTGCGGCCCCGGCTTTTCAGGCCATGGATACCCAACTCGGGAGGGAGGGACCTTTGCTTGTCGGGCCGATCCGGAGGGCGGTTGCTCGGCGGGGCGGAGCCTGGCAGACTGAGTGGCTGAGACGCTCTCCAAGCGAACAGCCATACGGGCAGAAGACAGTCGACCAGAAGCGGGGAGAATCAAGCACCATGAGACGTTTTGGACGAGTCGTGGCCATGTTGGCCCTGGCCGTACTGGCGGCGATCAACGTCCGGGTCCAGGCCCAGTCCGCCGCCGATTTTGCCCAGACGGCCGCGTATGCGGCCGCGCAACAGAACGCGGACGGCGGTTTCGCCGCCGTCCCGGGACAGCCCTTGACGCTCGGGGCCACCAACACCGGGCTTCGGGTGCTCGATTACGTGGGAGGCTCGCTGCTCGACGAGCCGGGTTGCATCCGTTTCGTCAACTCGTGCAAGGTGCCCGGCGGCGGCTTCGCGCAACGGCCGGGGGGCAAGCCCGACGTGGTCACGACGGCGCTCGGGCTGATGGCCGCGGCGGAGCTGAAGATCGACGACAAGGCGATGATCGACGACGCGGTCGCCTACTTCCGTGCCAATACCAAAACCTTCGAGGAAGTCCGGATGTCGATCGCCGGCCTGGAGGCGGTGGGCGCCAGGACTCCCGACTTCTCGCGCTGGGCCGAACAGCTCGAGGCAATGCGCACCCCCGATGGATCGTTCGGGCAATACCCCGGCAAGGCGTTTGTCACCGGCGGCGTGGCTGCGGCCATCCTGCGCATGGGCATGAACCTCGAGAAGCGCGAGGCGGTCATCGCCACGATCAAGGCCGGCCAGCGGCCCGATGGAGCCTGGTCCAAGGACGACGGCCCCTCCGATCTGAGCAGCTCTTACCGCGTCATGCGCGCTCTTTATATGCTCAAGGAAAAGCCTGACGTCGAGCGGTTGACCGGTTACATCGCCCGCTGCCGTCATGCCGACGGCAGCTATTCGAGCACACCGGAAGGCCCGGGCAACCTCGGCGCGACTTACTTTGCCACAATCATCCTCCGCTGGCTGCGCCTTCTGGATGGCAAGCCGCCCGTGCTTGAAACGGTCACGTTCGCCCCGCTGTTTGACACCATGGACCTCCTCGGCTGGCAGGGAAACACCGCGCTCTGGTCGGCCCGGGATCGGATGCTGGTGGGCAAGTCGCCGGGCCTCGATCACAACGAGTTCCTGGCCACGCGGCAATCTTACCGCGACTTCATCCTCTCGCTGCGTTTCCACCTGGTTGACGACAACGGCAACAGTGGTGTTCAGTTTCGCAGCGTATGCGTACCCGGTACCGAGATGTCGGGCTACCAGGCCGATCTCGGCGAGAACTACTGGGGCTGCCTGTACGATGAGTCCCGGCGCAACAAGGTGCTGGCCAAGGCATCGAGCGAGGCATTGTCGACCCTCAAGAAAAACGATTGGAACCACTATGTCCTCTGCGCCGTGGGAGACCGGATCGCGCTCTACTTGAACGGCGTCGCCTCCGTCGTCTACCGCGAGGAAGCTCCGGACATCGCCCGCGACGGGCTGATTGCGGTACAGCTCCACGCCGGCACCCCGATGGAAGTTCAGTTCAAGGACATCCAGATCCGCGTGCTGCCGTGACATGTTCCGCGTTCCACAAAGGTCCTCAACCCCCCGGCCATGAACAAACCGGAGTTCTTGATCATGAGTTCGATCATTGCTTGGGGCCGACCGGTCTCCCCCGGCGGCCTCCTGGTTGCGTTGCTGACCATGCTGAGCCTGGGAGTCCAGCAGTCGGCGGCGGCTCAAGACGTCGATCTGCGCTCGCTGCGCAATCCCCTCCAGGGCCCGCGCGGGCAATTACCGCCCGAGATGGATCACGTTCCCTCGGACGTGCGTGATACGGCGGGGATGTTTTCGGCCGTTGCGGTTCGCGCGGCGCGAGACGCGCTCGCGAAGATCGAGCGAACGATCGGCGTGCCAGTGCTAATCGAGGCCGTCGAGACGCTCAAGGGAGAGACCATCGACGAGGTTGCGACCCGACTGGCGCGTCGGTCGGGAGCCCAGGGCGTCTTCATCCTGATCGCGCGCAACGAGTCGAAGATCGAGGTGCTGGCCTCTCGCCATTACACCGAAGCGTTGCCGCGCCCGGCGCGCACCAAGGTTCGCTCGGCATTCATCGAGGGGTTCCGCAAGAAGAACTTTGACGACGGCCTGCGCGAGGGCGTCGCGGCGCTCGACGCCGAGCTGGCCAGCGCCAGGAGCGAGGGCAAGGTGCCCCTGGCGGAGAAGCCCGCGAGCCGGGACGAATCCCCGACGCGTCGCTTCCTTCCTCAGTCGCCGGCGGCCACGGCACCAGGTCAGTTCGAGGGCACGCGTGAGCATGAGCCAGGCGTTGCCGCGGAGCCGGCCAAAGGGAAACCCCTGGTGATTCGCAATCAGGTGCGGTTGACGCTGGACGGAGCGCGGACGATCATCGCAGCCGCCGCCGAGCAGGCGGCATCAATGAGCCTCAAGATGAACATCGCCGTGGTGGACGAAGGAGGCCACCTGCTCAGCTTTGACTGCATGGACGGCGCCCGGCCGGCAAGCGGCTACACGGCGATCACCAAGGCCAGCACCGCCGCAACCTTTCGCCAGCCCACCGGTCCGCTCCCGGTCGGTACGTCCACTCCGGACCCGCTTCTGAACCTCAGCCTGCAAATCGCGGCTCAGGCCAGTGGGGGCAAGATCACGACCCTTCTCGGTGGCCTGCCCATCGTCGTGGACGGCCAGGTCATTGGCGGTGTGGGTGTCGGCGGAGGATCCGGTGAGCAGGACGCCCAGGTTGCCCGGGCGGGAGTGCAAGCGTTCCTTGAGGAGTTGCAGAAGCGCGAGCCGCGGTAAAAAAGACGATGATGCAGGGTGCGTCACCAAAGACGCACCGTTTCGCAAGACGGTGCGTCTTCGCAAGCTCGACACACCCTACGGGCTACTGGCGGTTCCTGGGCACTCGTGCGGGCTGACAAGCAGCAGCTTTCGGACGATTCAGACCGGCGACCATCCCTCGGCAAGGTTGGAGGAGGTGGAGGTAGAGGTGGTCTTGGAGGCCGCCTTGAGAGCGTCCTCGACAACGGTCTCGAGGACGTTGATGTACTCGAGGAACCGGCGGCGACCCTCGTCGGTGATCCGGCAAAGGGTCTGGGGGCGGTTCTTGTGGAACCCTTTCCAGATCTCGACGAAGCCGGCCTCGTTGAGGACCTGGAGATGACGGCTGAGGTTGCCGTCGGTCAGGTGGCACAGCTCCTTGAGGTCAGAGAAGATGACGCCGCGCGGATTGGCGACCAGCGAGGTCATGATGCCGAGCCTGGCTTTCTCGTGGAAGATTCGCTCCAGGCCCTCGTAAGCGAAGCGGCCCGTCGGTTCCTCTGGTCTGGGTTTAGGCGGCATCATGGTCCCGCTCCAGGGTCCGGTAAAGCACGGCGGCGGCAAGCAGTTGCCCGACGCAGAAGGGAAGGCCCATGGCCCAGGGGTTGAGAGCACGCTGGCCTTGTATCAGAGCCAGCGTCCCCAACCCGGTCAACAGGTAGAAGACGGCCACGCCAAACATTGACCGGGGTAGAAGCCGGCGAGAGGCGAAGATGCCCAGGCTGTAAAGCACCTGCCAGAGGCCAGGCAAGACCCCCGCCGCGCGGTCCGTCAAGCAGGACCAGCCTCTGCTGCAATCCGGCCTCCCCCTCGACACTTTGCATCGTAAAGCAAGAAGGCCGGGGCGTCAATCGGATTTTTTCAAGGTACCGACATCAGGTAGAAGTCCGGAACGCTGCACTTCGGAGAACGGTCACTTGAGATCGCCGTAGACGGAATGCGGGAGTGCGAACGCTGGAGATTTTGGTTAAGATCGTCCCGATCGGTAGGATTGGCTCGTGAGAATGCAAGCTATCCGGGTATCGCCGGTCACCTCGCGATCGCTTCACGATGGTTACGTCGTAGATTCAAGACCTACCCCGTGGAGGACGGGACCACGTCCCACGATGGATTACTCACATTTTCTGATCATCGTTGGGTTGATTCTGGTCAATGCCTATTTCGTCGCCGCCGAGTTCGCGCTGGTCAAGGTTCGTACCAGCCAGATTGACCAGCTTGTGGAGGAAGGGAGCTGGGCGGCCCGGCTGACCAGTAAGGCCCTGGACAAGCTGGATGTCTATCTCTCAGCCTCACAGATCGGGATCACGGTCGCCAGTCTGGCGCTGGGCCGGGCGATCCAGGACTGGGTCGAGCCGCTGGTTGCCGTCGCGTTCGATAAGTTGGCGAAGCTTCCCGTGATCCATCACGGTCTGGGCTGGCTGGGCCCGGTTTTCCGCTGGCTCTTCGGGCTGGTCGGCCTTGACTTCGGGCGGCTGGTACCGGGGTTCTCGGTCGGCATCGTTCCGGTGGGGGCCCTGTGCCTGGTGACGTTCCTGCACATGGCCTTGGGCGAGCAAGCCCCCAAGACGCTGGCCATTCGCGCACCTCGGATCCTGGCGCTCGTGACCGCGCCTCCCCTGGTCTTGATCGCTCACATCTTCTGGCCGGTGATCTGGCTGCTGAACACGGCCAGCAACCTGACCCTGCGCGTGCTGGGGTTGGGCAGGGCAAGCGCCGAGGAGCTGACTCACACCGAGGAAGAGCTGCGGCACATTCTGCTCGAAAGCGCGGAGGGAGGGCACCTTTCGCGGTCCGAGCGAATCATGATCGAAAACGTGCTCAACCTTGAGCAGAAGACCGCGAGGCGTGTGATGGTCCCGCGGCCGGACATCGTCTACCTGAGCCTGTCCCGCCCGCTCGCAGAGAACCTGCGGCTGGCCCGCCAGGCCGGGCACACTCGGTTCCCTCTCTGCGAGGATGATCTGACCACCGTGATCGGGATGATCCACGTCAAGGACGTCTTCCGCTCCGGGGGCATTCAGAACGGCCGGCTCGACCTTCGCCAGTTATCGCGCAAGGTCCCGTTTCTTCCCGTCACCTTGAGGCTCAACCAGCTCTTGCTCGAATTCCAGAAGAACCGAGTCCACCTGGCGATGCTCCTGGACGAGTACGGCAGCGTGGTGGGCATGGTGACCCTGGAAAATGTCCTCGAGGAGCTGGTCGGCCCGATCCAGGACGAGTTCGACCGCGAGCCTCCCCAGGTCACACCGATGGGAAACGGGGTCTTCGAGGTCGAAGCCTCTTGCCCGCTCGACGTACTGGCCGAGCAGGTTGGCCTGGAGATCCCCGCAACCGAGGCCGAGACCGCCGGCGGTCTGATCCTCGACATCCTGGGTCGCCTGGCCAAGACCGGAGACACGGTGGAGATCAGCGGCCACCGCCTCACCGTCGTCCGCGCTGACCCTACCCGGATCCGCAGGATCCGGATCGAGCCGGTCAAAACAGGCGAGGTGGACGCTGAGAAGACCGAGGCTGAGAAGATCGAGGGGCTTTGAACGGCGTTGCAAGGGTCAAGGCCGTTGGCGGATCGATTTCACAAGCACGGGGCAATGTCCCGTTCTTGGGCTCCCCGCCCGGCAGGCGGTCAACATGCTATGAAATGCTACATTTCGACTGCATGGGCATCCAGGCGAGCGGTACATGGTCACTGGGCAATCACAGCTTTTCCGGGGGGTACTACCATGCCGTTCATCAACGCAGGTGATCTGAACATTCATTACATCGAGAATGGAACGCAGGGCGGGCTCGGCGCGATCGTCTTCGTCCACGGCAACTGGGCGACCAATTCGTTGGTGGGAGGCGGTGCTGGCGAGCCCGCTGACCAAGCCCTGGCGCGGCATCGCCTACGACGTGCGAGGGCGCGGCCGGACCACCGTCCCCGATTCCGACTACAGCATTCCATCGCTCGCCGCCGATCTGGGGTCCTTCATCGATGCGTTAGGGATCGCGGCGCCACATCTCGTCGGGCACTCGCTCGGGAGCGCCATCGTGATGCAGTTTGCGCT
>JAFAHT010000103.1 GCA_019237095.1 Planctomycetaceae bacterium | reverse complement strand
GGGCTTTTGCCAACCAGTCGCCAGGCTGCCTCCACCAGTGCCCACCGCAACAGTCCCGAGCCTTCCTTGGTGATCTTCAGGTCCTTGGACTTCCTCTCCCCGCTCTGCCGGACCACCGGCACCAGTCCCGCGGAGGCGCAGACGGTCCTGGCGTTGCGGAATCGGCTGATGTCTCCCAGCTCGCTGAGGACCACCTCGGCTGTCACGGGGCCCACCCCCGGGGCGGTCTTGAGGCTCTCCCGGGCCTCTGCTTTCCGCTGCGGCGCCTTGGCCACGAAGGCTTTGATCTTCTTGCTCACCGCCAGCCGTTGAGCCAGGTGGTCCTGCCATTCGGCCCAGAGCTGTTTGATCACAAACCGATCCACGTCGCTGAGGCGGACCTCCTTGAGGTAAGCCAGGCCGCAATTCGCCGAGAACAGGTCTGTGCGGTCGGCGTTGGAGTTGCTGAGGATGTGTCGGAGCTTGCTGCGGACCGAGGTAATCCGGCCCTGGAGATACTGCCGGTGGCGAACAGACTTCTTGTGAAGGTCGACGCCGATGAAGTTCATTGTAAGGCTCCGAGTCTGGGTAAACGGGGGATTGGGAAAAACTCCTCAAGTCTTCCCCAGGTTCAGAGGTTCCGCAAACCGTCGCGTCGACCTTCACCTCCCTCTCATAGCTAAAATTCCGCGTCATTCGGACTGATCAACCGGGAAGGAGGCCATGGAACAAACGGCGAGGTGGATGAGTTCGGTCCACAGGAAATCGGGCGACGCAAGGGGACGCGCTCATGATCGCTCACCGCTGCGCCTGACGCTGGATGGCCCGGACCTCGGCCAGACGGACGAGGTGCTCGATGTACTCGTAGCGTTCCCATTCCCACTGTTTCTCGGCTGACAGGCCCCCGGCACAGTTCTTGGCGAGCAGTTCCTCGATGCGGTCTTGCAACTGCGTGGCGGGTCTCAGGCCGAGGACTTCCTCTGGCGATGGCAGACGAGCCAACGTCTCGAGCAAGTCGCCGAGGCCAGTATAGCCCGGCGAGCTCGAGAGCCATTCGCGCAGCCCGAGTTCGAGGATCTCCGGCAACCGGGCCTCCACGGCGCGCAGCCGGGTCGCCAGCTCATCTGGAACAGTCAGCGTGAGGTCCATGATCAATCTCCGAGGCGGAGCAGATTCTTCTTGATGAAATTAGCAACTCGGGGATCGGCTGGATATGGATGCCTAACACCGAGTGCCTCGATGCGGGCATGACTCACTCTCTACCGTCTCATTTCACCCGCGTCGCATCGACGGACACCTTGGAGCCATCGGGCGCCGGGGAAGCCTCGCGGATCCAGGCCAGGATCGCCTTGTAGGCGGGGTGTTCGGTGCTGTCCCAGCGCGGGCCGCCAACGTGGGTGACGCCGGTGGGGCTGGCTGGGTCCGGACCGCCCTGGCCGTCGGGACTCAGCGGCTTGCGGAGGAGCAGGCTCGATTCGGGCTCGCCCAGGTTCACGACCTTGAGCACCGAGTTGTAGTTGACCAAGAGCTGCTCGTCCGTGTAGCCCTTTGCTGGATCGGCCTCGGCGATCCGGAGAATCGTGTGGTTTGCGTGGCAGCGAGCACAGGAATACGTGTCTTCTCCCGCCTGGTAGAAGAGCGGGTTGACCGTGCGCCGAAAGGTTGCAAGGCTGAGCAGCCGCGGCCTGGACAGGGAGAGATCGGCCTGCACGCCGGCCGGGGCGATGCCAGCGGTCCGGAGCACGGCCTCGGCACGGGCTGCGAGCGAGGGATCCTCGGTCAGGGCCTTCACTCGTTTTGCCAGAGCGGGGAACTTGGCGACCAGGCGATGGTGTTTGACCACGTCGAGGGCGTCCGGTCGCACCGCGGCGTCGGGGTCGACCAGGAGTCGGGCCAGATGCTCCCGGGCGTCGGGCCGCTCCCAGAACGAGGACTTCGATGCGGCCAAGGCGAGGCCGAGCTTCCGGATCGCGGGAGTGTCGTCCGCCAGCGCGATCAGGAGCAACTGGCTTGCTTTGCGGCTTGACCAGAACGCCGGCAGACCGCTGATGCCGGAGAGCGCCCGTTCGCGGACGGAGGCCGAAGGGTCCGTCGCCGCGCGCCGCAGGAGGTCGAGGATCTGATCGGTGGGCTCGGCTCGATCGACCAGTGCCGGTTGAGCGAGCAGCAGATCAAGTGCGCTGATTCGTTGCGGCGGGGTGATTCGATTCCAGCCCCGGTCGATGACGCTCAATCGCTCGGCAGCCGTGAAATCGGGCCGTCCCAGGACGGGGAGCAAGTCGGCTGTGGCATCCGCGCGGGGCAACAGGCTGCGAATTGCAGCCTTGATCGCCGGGCTCTCGCCCAGGCGGCCGTTGCGGCCGATCGCGGCAAGCACGGCCGCGCGAGCGTCGCCGGATTCGGACCCGGTCAGAATATCTTTCAGCGCGCTGATCCGTCCCGCGTCGTCCTCGGCGCCTGTGAGGGACAGTTCGCTGCCAACGACAACGCGGGCCGCCGCTCGCACACTGGCGTCGGAGTCGGCAAGCGCGGCGAGCAGGCGAGCCTGGATCGCCACGCTGCTCGTCCTCTCCGGCACCTTGAAGAAGCTGCAAAGCTGAATGGCCTGGCGCCTCGGCTCGGTGGGAAGGTCGGCGGCGAGGAGCGCGGTGAACGTCCGCTCGAGCACGTCGAGGGGCGGCTCGTACAGGAAGCCGAACTCGCGGTCGTTGCCGACATCGATCAT
This sequence comes from Planctomycetaceae bacterium, assembly GCA_019237095.1. Taxonomy (GTDB): domain Bacteria; phylum Planctomycetota; class Planctomycetia; order Isosphaerales; family Isosphaeraceae; genus Aquisphaera. The sequence goes on along the minus strand of JAFAHT010000103.1, from coordinate 1,584 downwards.
GTTCTCGGGCTGGCGGGCGTAAAGGCGGCCCTTGAGGAACGATCCATCGAATGCCTCGAGCACCGCACTGCGCTGGAGCAAGTTGCCACGCTCCAGGGCGGCCAGAACCGGGTTCAGAAGCACGTCGCGCTCGACGGCCCTGCGGGCCTCGATGATCCCTGGCCGGAGCTTTTCGGGCAGCTCGGCGATATTCTTCTGCAGGCTGATACTGCCGCCCAGGTTCTCGTCGAGCATGATGTACAGCCCCTCGCACAGGTTCTTCCGCACGACGGCAACGTCTGGCTCGGCCATCCGCGCCAGGTACGTGTCGATAATCCGCCGCTGGAAGGGAATGTCGCCCGTGCGGTAGAACCACTGCCGCAGGCTGCGCAAGGCCTGCAGGCGGGTCCAGAGGTCGGGGTCGCGGGTCATCTCGACCAACCGCTCGGCCAGGTCAAGTCGGGTGTCCATGCCCGGAAACTGGTAGGCGAAGATCCGGGTCGCACCCCGGCGCACACGCGGATCCGGATCGTCCAGAGCCCTCTTGATCGCATCGATGCCGATTCCCTGATTGCCCAGTCGCCTCAGGGCCCAGGCCGCGGAGCGCCAGACGATCTTGGAGGGATCGCCCAGGGAGCGCACAAGGGGCGACACCGCTTCGGGTCGTCCCAGCCGTCCCAGACAGGCCGCGGCCGCGGCGCGCGCGAGCGGCTCGGGATCGGCGAGCAGTCGGACGATCTCACTGGCGAATCGCGGTCGATCGCCTGTGGGCACGTCCCAGAGGTTCTCGAGGTCGTCGACAGTGTGCACGAGGGAATCGGTGCGGGGAAGCCGGGCCGAACCGTCGTCACGGTTGCCCCACGACGTCAACGGCGTCCCGTCTCGAGGGTACGCCCGTGCCAGCGCCATCACGGCGTACCGCGTCTCGCGCATCGGCGTGCGGAAGTTTTCATGCGTCGTGGTCTGGAACCAGCCGCCGAAATCTTGCTGCTCAGCCAGCAGGTAACGCAGCGCCCGGGCCACGGCCGGATTGTCGCGTGGCAGGCCAATCTCGAGCAGCGTGTCGACGAGCTGCCCGGTCGTGTACACGGCGCTCTGTCCGGGCTGGGCGTCGCTCTCGTGCCAGCCGCCGTCGGGGTTCTGGAGCGCAAGCAGGGCGCCGGTCTCACGCTTGATCTTGTTGGCAAACTGGTTCCGGTCGATCAGCCACCAGGCATGGAGCCGGTGGATCCGGTCCTGAAGCGTCTCGATTCGCTTGTCGGCTGCCCGTTCGCCCAGAATTCGGGCGATATTGACCGCGGCCAGGGAGTAGGCGGCGTCCCCGGTCCGCTGCGCGATCTCGGTCAAGACCTGCCAGTCGCGCCAGGCAAAGCCGAACTTGCTGTCCAGGGGAATGACTCCGTTTTGCTCGTCCGGCAGCAAGTCACGGCGTCTTTCCCACGCGGCCTTCAAGAACGGGCCGAACCGCTCGACGATCGGACTCTGCCGGCCCGACACCTCGCGCTCGAAGTCGGCCAGGATTCCTCCCTGCTCGCCCTGGGCCTCTAGCGGGGTCGCGATGAACCGCTGCCAGTAGAGGCCGTCGTCACCGTACAGCGGCGTCAT
>JAFAHT010000185.1 GCA_019237095.1 Planctomycetaceae bacterium | reverse complement strand
AGTGTAGTGTTCCCATGATAATGCAATAGGAGAAGTAACCATTGTTGCCCGCTTTTTTCGGTAGATGTGAGTAGAACTACACTATTCTCCGTACCGTGTAGACGTTCATACCCCGAAAGCAAACGTTCAGTATACAACCTTAGACGGGAAACCCGCTGAAATCAGTCAGAAATCGCCATCAAACGAATACCATACTGAACACTTCACATGAGCCGAAGTCGACTACAGTCTTTGATCTCAAATATCGATCATATGACATGTTTACTATCATCCAAGAATTCACCGAGAAATACTGTGGATTTCGAGGCAGCCTGTTCAGTGTACATCCGCTTTCGGGGTGTGAACAGCTACCGTACCGTTAGTAATATGTTAGTGTGGAAAACTTATTTTGGAACAGCGCCTTACGCGAGCCGGAACCACGTGGAGAACCACCTCGGGGAACAGATCACGTTCTTTCACCTCGATTGCCTGTGCAGCGACGTGCGGTTGAACGTGGACTTCGATCTGACACTGACGGTCCTGGCGGACCTGCTCTACCGCCGGTTGGCCGAACGACTCAAGGGTTTCGTCCGGACGGGCCCGGCCCGATTGTTCCGGAAGTTCGTCGACACGTCGGGCATGATCGAGATCACGGCGAACGAGGTCATCGTGCACCTGAGCAAACGTGCCCACAACCCCTTGTTGAAAGAGGCTGGGCTGACAAAGCCGACAGGACCCGTGCCGTGGCTGGGGGGGCGGCCCGTGCGTCTGGTGTGCCCCTGACGGCCTCAGTCCGATAATAGCCACTGCACTCAGAAGCATGCAAGCACGTGCCCAGAAAGTTGAGTGTCATAGAGGCAAGTTGCGCCTCTGCGAAAATTGGCGTTTATCATAACTTTTACGAGCACGGCGCCATGCTGCCGGATCTGGACCGGTCCCAGTTCGAGCTCCTGGAAGCCGCGACCACCTGAGCGGTCGGCAGCAGCGCGACTTTGGCTCATTGACTCAGCACTTTCGGGTTGCAGCAAGCCGACCTGCGGTTGGACTGGGTGGAATAGGAAACGGGACATGACGGCTGCCGATGATTCGGCTTTGAGCCTGTGGTGGCGAGAGTCCATCACCGATTCCGCATTCCGCAGACCGCATTCAGTTGACCCAGATCGGCTCATCCATTAAAAGGCCGTATCTCTTCATCTTCTTGTAGAGGGTGGTGCGGTTGATGTCCAGAACCCGAGCCGTCTCCTGGCGATTCCAGTTGAGTGCCTGGAGGGCCTGGATGATGATCCGTTTCTCGGGCTCCTGGAGGGCTTCTTTGAGAGGCCGGATTCCCATGGGCAGGTGGGGGCGAGAACTGCTCGCGGTGCCACCTCGCGACTGGCGCTGATAGTTCAGGATCGGAGCCAGCTGAGTGGAGGTGATCCGCGGGCCCGAGCAGCGGGCGACGGCCCGCTGGATCACGCCCTTGAGCTCACGCACGTTGCCGGGCCAGTCATGCCGTCGCAGGGCGTCCAGCGCGTCGCGGGTGAAACCCACGACATCCTTGTGAAATTCTTGGGCGAAGCCGGCACGGAAATGTTCGGCGAGCAGTTCGACGTCGGCTCCCCGGTGCCGCAACGGCGGCACTATCAGGCAGAACGTACTGATCCGGTGATAGAGTTCCGGGCGGAACCTTCCTTGCTCGACGACCGCCGGCAGATTGTCGCTGGTGGACAGGACGAATCGAACTCCGGTAAGTCCGGCCGGCCGGTGATGGCCGGAGGCCACGTCGACATCGTGGAACTGAAGTTCGCGGAGCAGTTGGAGCTGGATCTCCTGAGGCAGCGTGGCGACTTCCTGGACATGAAGCGTGCCGCCTTGTGCCTGGGCCAGCTTCTCGGACCAGACACTGATCGCTGAAGCGGAGTGGAATGCCGGAACGTCAAGCTCTTCGTCTTCCCGCTCCGGCTCCCCCAGCTCGCTGGCCTTGAGGCTGACGAAAGGCTCGCCGGCCTGGCCGCCTCCCAGGTGAAGGAGATGGGCCAGCAACGACTTACCGGTTCCGGGCTCGCCCATGATCAGAACCGACGAACGAGTTGCCGCGAGGGTGCCGGCGAGCTCGATGATCTGCTTCAGGCTGGGATCGACGGTGACCAGGTCGATTTCCCGCGCCAACTCCACGTAGTGAGCGCCAGCCTCTGGCTCTGGCTGGCTTGCCGGCCTTTGAGCGATGGCCTCCAAGGACGACCCACCGTGCTGACCGCCCGCGGGCATCTGGGGGTTGTTCGACAGCGGGATCGTCATACCGTTGTTCGGAAAGAGCTCGACGGAGGGCGGCTGGGCTTGGGCCATCGGAGTGGCCAGCGGCCGCGCTGCCAGCCCAGGTTCGAACGCCCCGGCAACTCCGGCGGGCTGAGCGAGCGTGTCGATGGGCACAGCCTCGCATTGTTCCAGTGCCTGCAGCACGGCCGCTCTCAACTCGGCAGCGGGCACCGGATACTTCAGAACGGCCATCGCCCCCAGCCTCAAGGCCTCCTTGGCCCGCTCGGGATGAACGCGAGCGAACATCAGGATCACCGGGACATAGGAGAGCTTGCGCCGAACGTAGGTCAGCAGTTCCAGAGCTTCGGCGTCACCAGGATCAACACTCGCCAGGATGAGATTGATCGGGTTTCGCTCCATGAACCGAACGGCGGCTCGGTCGGTGGGAGCTTCCTCGATGATGTGCCCCAGCGACTTCAACATCGAGGTCAGCAATGAGAGTCCTTGGGGCTCGGGACATACAATCAGTATTCGGAACTTGCGCATGGAATTCATTCTCTCCTCTCACGCGCTCACGTGAGAGAGCACGAGGCCGTTTCGTCGTCCGTGATCGTTGGGTCGGGTCATCGGCTTCCCATCACGTGCTTAAATCCCAAACCCACAAACCAGACGAACTCCAACCGACAAAGTTGAATCGCAAGGTTGCTTCCCTGGGGGTTTACAAAAAAGACAGCACGGCGTTGCGTCGGAGTAACCCGACGCAACGCATCACGTCGCTCTAAATAAACGTGTATGTCATGGATGCAACATCGTCAAACGAGTGAGCTGGGCCCTTTTGTTTCCTGGAGGGAGATTTCTACGATCGTGCAGCTTGAGGATCGAGGGCTCGCGCCGGCAAGTTCAGGGATTCTCCTGGTGGAACCAAAGGGTCTCTCGAAAAAGCCTGGAGGAGTCACCCGCCGGCGCCCGCAAGAAAGTTCGAACAACCTTATCGAGCACGAGGATGCGCCTCCTGATATATATGCAGCAAGCGGTCCCGCGTGACGTGGGTGTAGATCTGAGTGGTAGTGAGGTTGCGGTGTCCGAGCAATTCTTGAACGCTGCGGAGATCGGCTCCCCTGTCCAGCAGGTGAGTGGCGAAACTGTGCCGCAGGGTATGTGGGCTGGCGGCGCTGGTCAGTCCGGCTCGTGCAAGATGATCCTCCAGGAGTCGTCCCACGCTCCGGGTTGTCAGCCGGGTTCCATATCGGTTCAAGAACACGGCTTGCTCGCCGGCTGACTTGGGCTGGCGAATGGGAAGATAGTGGTGGATCCATCGTATCGCCATGGGGCCAATGGGGCTAAGTCGTTCCCGCCGGCCCTTGCCGCGAACCCGAACCAGGTCCGACTCGAAGTCGATATCGTCACGGTTCAGCCCCACCAGTTCGTTGACTCGAAGTCCCCCGCCATAGAGGGTTTCCAGCATTGCCCGGTCGCGCACCCCCAGCGCGGTGTGCACCGGAATGGCGTCCAGCAACCGGATCACGTCGTCGATCCTGAGCAGACGGGGCAATCGTTGGGGTTGTTTAGGATTGCGTAAGCCGGATGTCGGATCCGTGGTGACGGTACCTTGACGCCTCAAATAACGATAGAACGACCGCAGACTCGCCAGCCGCCGGGCAATCGTCGAGGCGGCATAGCCTTGTCCGTTCAACCAGGCCGAATAACGCCGCAATCGCGCGGGGTCGACGATTGTGGGATCACTGCCTTCCCTTTGGTTTTCCTCGAGATAGCGAGTGAATATCTCCATATCGTCGTGGTAAGAGCGTAAGGTGTGCGACGACGCCTGGCGTTCCGCTCTGAGATCGGCGAGAAACGAATTAATGGATGTGTGCGTGGACCACCTCCTTGCGACAGCGGAACCAGACGAGAGAACCGGTAGCTATCCTTTTCTCATAGATTCGGCGTTTTCCCGGAGCGTCGCCCCTTTCTGTCATCGAATACGGTATCCACGTTCCTCATAACGCAATCTTGGCTTCATTGTTTGCGCTGTTACAGGCGATTTTTTCTTGGTTCAAGGCAGAATTTCCGACCAACGCGTGATTCCTATTACCCCGGCAAGGAAGTAGGTCAGGCCTTGCAGCCTGACAAGGCTCAGAGTCAGGCTGGAAAGTCTGACCTACAATGCGTTTCTTTCGTGCCGGGGTAATAAGTGCTTCCCGTTCCCGATCTAGCCCTGGGCAGACTAGAACGTAGACAACCTCGGCCAGATCCCGGTCAGTGGCATCCCTTGCCAATTCAAAAACCGGGCGGGTCTTTCCTTGAAGGAGCAATGGAGGTAAGATAGATTTGCGCCGTGGAGCAGCGGCTAGCTCGCCAGGCTCATAACCTGGAGGTCGTAGGTTCGATTCCTACCGGCGCAACTTGCTTGACTAATTAAACCCCCGCTTTATGGGGGTTTTTCGTGCGCCCCGTGAAATCTTTGTGTTCTTTTCCGAAGTACCAAGGCGAGACGAGCGAATGCGGGTCCGTTGACTTCCAGCAGTTGCGGTCCGACGAATCGCGTGATACGTTCTCTTGATTGCGATCGCACCATGTCCCGACCAATTCACGTTCCGCGGGACTCGACGCGCATGCTTGAGACGCAGTCCCGAGACTTCGAAACCCTGACTCATCGCCTTGTCCTGCCGCGTGATGCCAATCACCATGGGACACTCTATGCGGGTACCCTGCTCGCCCTTGCCCTCGAGGCCGGCTACGCGACGGCCTTCCGTGCCGCCGGGCTGAACGCCAACCTCGTCCTGAAACGAGTCCTTGACCTTCGCTGCTACGAACCTGTTCCAGTCGGCCAAGTTGTCCAAATCCGGGGCCGGCAGATACACCGTGGCAGCGCCCAAATCGTCGTCGCACTCTGGGGAACACCATTGCCTGATCGGCTGATTCCTTGGATGGATGGTGCGATGCAGTTTGTGCAGGTTGATGAATGTGGTCGTCCCGAACCGTTGGAAGAAGAGCCGGATGACCAGCCGATGATCATCGTCGAGCCACCCTGGTCGGGGCTTCAGGAACGCACCCGCAAGCTTCTGCGCGTTCGCCAATGAGATAAGGTTCCCCTCACGAGGCGACCGGCTCTGCCTCCACGCTTGCAGGTCGTGATTCGGCAGTCCCTGGCTCGAGCGCAAGCTTGGCCACCTTCTCCCTTCGCTTTTCCTTTGAGAACCGCATTGTATTCCTCACGTCGCGAAGCGCTTTCCTGGCCGCGACGTACTTCGGGTCAAGCTTCAGGGCTTGCTCGAAGCACGTTGCGGCCTCGTCATAGCGCTCCTGGGCGCGGAGGACCAGGCCAAGGTTGAGGTAGGCCTCGTCCCGGCAGCCCTGAGTGCAGCGGATGGCCGCCCGATGGGCTGTTTCTGCCTCCTTCAGTCGGCCAGTCTTGGCCAGGACACCGCCGATGTAGATATGTCCGCTGGCTTCGTCGGGCATCTTGTCGATCGCTTGCCGATACCAGGCGACCGCAGCCTCGAACTCGCCCCTGGCCCTGTGCAGATGGCCCATCTCGGCAAGGGGAATCCAAAGCTTGTCGGGAGGGCACTTCGCGATCGCCTGCTTGAGGGCATGTTCCGCCTCGGAGTGGCGGGCCAGATCGACCAAGGCCTCCCCCAGAATCCTCCAGGCCGGCCCGCAATCGGGATACTCGCGAAGGAATTCGCGCGCCCGGGCGACGGTCAAGGCCGGTAGATCGGCCTTGTGCGCAGCATGCAGACGGCTCCAGCGTGCCTTGACCATTTCATTCTCATTCATCGAGATGCACTCCTCTTTAGACCAAGCCAGCGGGAAGGCACGCGATCACATTCGCCGCGAGCCTCCAAGAGGAATGATCTGCGGAACCGGTGCTCCAGTTGCATAAAAATCTGCAGAACTTACATAGCGCAAGATTCAGCAATGCCTTTTGCCGAGAAAAAATTTGGGATGGGTCGAGTACAGCGAGGCCCAACAAAATGCCAGGCCGCAGGGGATCGGTGCTTTCTCGAGCGGCTTGCCGGACCCTGGCTCACGAGCGTCAAGCAGGACTTGTCTTGCCGATTCAGCCACTACAGGCAACCGCCTGCGGTTAGCCCATCATGGTCAGTCCGTCGGCCATTTCCTTGGGTTCGGACTTGCGAGTCATGGGAAGCTCGATGGTGAAGGCGGATCCCTGGCCGGGTTGCGAGGAAACGGAGATCGTTCCGCCGTGCTCGGCGATGATCTTGCGGGAGACAGGCAGTCCCAGGCCGGTCCCGCGTGAGCCCTTGGAGGAGGCGAAGAATTGAAAGATCGAGCCGATGTCGGATTCATCAATGCCGACGCCGTTGTCGGTGATGCGGATCCGGGCGGCCGACTTTTGGGCGTCCCACTCATTGACGATGCTGACGCGGGCGTCCTGGGCACCCTCGCAGGCATCAATTGCGTTGGTGACGATGTTGAGCACGGCGCGGTGGATGCCCTCGGGGTCGATCATCACCCGCGGCATGGTATTGCACAGCTTGCACGTAAGCTGAACACCGAGTTCCTCGGCTCGCGACTGCATCAGCTCGACCACGTCGCCGACGGTCTCGTTCAGGTCGGCGGGCTCCAAGGCGGGCTCGCGATCCTTGGAGAAGGAGAGCATGTCCATGACCATGTTATAGATCTTGGTCTGGTTCTTCTCGACGATCGTCCAGCCCCGGCGAACGATGCTCTCGTCCTTCTCGTTGAGCCCCAGGTCGATGAGATAGCTTCCTCCCCGAATGCCCTGGAGGATGTTCTTGATGTGATGGGACAGGGTGGCGATGGTCTGGCCGACGGCGGCCAGCCGCTCGGCCTGGATCTTGGCGTTGTAAAAGGTCGTGTTCTCGATGGCCAGCCCGGCCTGGTGGCCAATCGCGACCATAAGCATGAGCTGGTCCTGCGAGAACTTGCCGCGAGGAGCGCCCTTGCCGCCCATGACAATGGCCAGGCCGCCTTCGGAACGGATATCGGCGTAGAGGACTCCCAGAGTGGTGTGCCGCCCCTGGATCGGTACGCAGATCGCCTCGCGGATGTGGTAATCGACGATCGACTGCGCGGGACTGAATCGCTTGTCCGCCGACGCGTCGGTGGTAATCACCCCCTGTCCCTGCTCGAGCACGTAATCGACGATCGTCCGCGAGATCGTCATCCGTTCGTCGGAATCAACGGGTTCGCTCCAGCGGACGGCCTTGGGAACCAGCATGCCGCTCTCGTCCTTGAGCAGGATCGCGCCGCGGTTGGCACCGATCGATTCGAAGACCAGCTCCAGGATCTGGGGCAAGAGCGAGTCGATGTCGAGAATATGGCTGATCGCCTGGGTCGTCCGGTACATGACCGAGAGGCTGGCCAGTCGCTCGCGCAGCCATCCCGCCGCGACTTCGGGCTGGCGCAAGACCCGCGACCCTTCGCCGGAAGGAATGCTCTTGAGAATGGCGGAGCGGTCATCGGGATTGCTCCGGGTCATCAGGTCGACCCGCGCGGTCAGGTCGCGCCTGGGGCTCGAGCCTCCCTCGTTATAGAGCATCACCGTCTGGCCAAGCTGGAGTCGGTCACCCGAGTGCAAGAGCCCCTGATCGGTGAGCTGGCCGTTGACGTAGGTTCCATTGGCCGAGCCAAGATCGACGATCCGATAAGCCTCGTCCTCCTGCCGGAGCTCGGCATGGCGGCGCGAGACCTCGGTATCGTGGAGCCGGATCGCGTTCGAGTTCTCCCGTCCCAAGGCCACGGGACTCGACTTGAACTCGAAGCGCTTGCCCTGGTCGGCCCCTTGGATGACGAACAAGGAGGCCACGAGGTTGTCTCTCCTTGGCGCAACGGCACTATTCCCGAAGATGCAAAACCTGCTGATCTTAAATTAACGAATGCGCCGCCCGAGCGTCAACCGGCACGGGGCCAGGCTGGAACGGGCGAACGGACATGCCGCCGCGGGAGACGGGGAAGCTGAGGCCCAGAGTGACGCCCACATCGAGGTCGGCGGGATCACGCACGATGCCCTCCTCGAGAACGCGGATCGCCCCGAGCAGCATGGGCAGGAAGAGCCGGTCGGATGAGCCAAGGCCGATGAATTTCGGTGCGAACCTCTGCTACTGATCTGCAGTTTGAGCCAGCTCCAGCGCGGTCTCCCATTCGTTCCGGGCCAAGGCGCACAGGGCGAGCAAACGGAGGGAATCGGCGCCGGGTAGGAGTTCGTGACAGCGCAGAGCGTGGCCCAAGGCGATGTCCGGCTGGCCGGCGTCGAGTTGGAGAATGCAACTGCGGCGGTGATCTTGGTGGGTCGAGCACGCGGCGCGAAGCAGTCTCAAGTCGCATCGGCAGCGGCGGCACACGTCGGACCACTCCTGAAGAGCACGGCAAGTCGGGCAACGAACCTGATCGGGTGAGATAACGTCCATCAGCGTTCCCTCCCCGTTCGCTTGCCACTGGCCTTTCGCTCTGACCGCTGGCGAGTGGCCACTCAATCAATCACTTGTCTTCCAGGTAGAAGATGATGTCCTCGATCTCGCGACTGATGCCCTCGATTTCGTCTTCCGATCTCCGTTCGATCGCCGCGCGAAGGCTGCCGAGCAGGGCGCGCAACTCGGACGCATCTGCGTCACTGGCGCCGGGGATGATGTGTTCTGCCTTGGCCGCAAGTCTGTTGGCGGAGTCGACGACGGCTCGCAGGGAGGGCGCCATGGTGGCTGTCTGATCGTCCGCTTCGTGGATGTGCCTCGGGCTCGGGCCTGTCAGGGACAGCACTGGCTTTTCGAGACCGAGGTCCTCGCCTTCCTGGTCTTCAACCGTCTCGAAAGCCGCTTGCAGGCGATCGACCGCGTCGCTGCGCTGGCGGACCCGAAACCGCTCGGTGGCATTGTCGATGGTGACTCGCTTGACCAGTCCGGTGGCTCTCTCGGTCGCGGTAACATTGAGGATGCCGCTCAGGTCGAGGTCAAGGCGGACGAGAATCTGGTTGCCGGCCGGAACGCGGGCCAGTCCCTCGACGACGAACTCGCCCACGAGGGTATTGAACCGAATGTCCTCGTTCTCTCCCTGGAAGACGCGAATCTCGGCCGCGTCCTGGGAGTCAAAGACGGTCGAATAGATCTCGTTACGGCTGGCTGGAATTGGAGTATTGCGAGGGATGATGGGAGAGAAATGATAGGGCGACATGAACCCGTGCAAATCGCCGAGCGACTTGATTCCCAGGGTATGCGGGGTGATGTCGACCAGGATCGGTCCGACGTCGACTCCGGCGATCAGGCCCCCCTGCACGGCCGCACCCATGGCCACGGCCAGGTCGGGTTCAATCTCCGAGTGCACGGGTCGGCCCAGCCGCTCTTCCAGAAGCTGGTGGATCAGCGGGGTGCGTGTTGCCCCTCCGACCAGAACAACCTTGTCGATCTCGGTGGCTTGCAGTCGAGCGTCGGTCAAGGCTTCATCGAGACAGCCCAGAGTCTTGATCAGGAGCGGGTGAATCAGGTCCTCGTACTCGGCTCGGACGATCTCCATGCTCAGGTGCAGGGGCATGTTATCCTTGCTGGCAATGAATTCTTCCTCGATCGACGCGACTGCCTCGAACGAGAGTCGTTTCTTGGCTTCCTCCACGGCATGGAGCAATCGCGACCTGGCCTGCGGCGACTGGCGGAGATCGATCGCGTGCTTCTTGCTGAATGAATCGCAGACATGATCGAGCAGGAGCTGATCGAAGTCGTCGCCGCCGAGCTGGGTATCGCCGTGGCTGGAGAGGATCTCCACGACGCCCTGCTCGACCTGTGCCACGGAAACATCGAAGGTCCCGCCTCCCAGGTCATAGACGAGAAGTCGTTCTCGGTCCCGAGGATGAGGGTCGTACGTCAAGACGGCTGCCGTCGGTTCGTTGATAATGCGAACGACGTCCAGCCCGGCAAGCTCACCCGCCTGGCGAGTGGCCTGACGCTGGCCGTCGTTGAAGAAGGCGGGCACGGTGATCACGGCCCGGGAGACCGGATACCCCAGCGTCTTTTCGGCTCGATTCTTGAGTGTCCGCAGGATGATCGCCGAGATTTCCTGGGGACTGTATTTCTGGTCGCCCAGCGCGACCGTGGTTTCCTGCCCCATCTTTCGCTTGATCGACCGGATGGTCCGTTCCGGCGCCAGCGCATACTGGTTGCGGGCCGGCTTTCCGACCAGCAGACGGCCTTCGGTGTCAAGCCCTACGACCGAGGGGAGGATCGGATCGCCGTCCTCCTCGAGGACGACGGGCTGACCGTCGCGAATGATCGCGACCTCGCTGTTGGTGGTTCCCAGGTCGATGCCGATGATGGTTTCCATGGGGCTTTCTCCTTCACTCCGTTTCGAGCCAGGCTGTGCGGGATCCGTTGTCTTCCGATGGTTCGTGGGCAGTGTTGTCTCCCGATGGTTCGTGGGCAGTGTTGTGCGGCAGGGAGGGGTCCGCTTCGCCATCAGGTTCCTCGTGATCCTCGTTTCTCTGGCCGCGAACCGCCCGGACCTCGGCCAGGCGGAGGACGCGGCCCCTCCAGGTGTATCCTCTCCGCAGCTCTTCGATGACGGTCTGAGGCGGCCAGTCCGGCGAGTCGGTGATTTCGATGACGATCATCCGATCGGGATCGACCGGTCGGCCCAGGCAGACGATCGGCTCGATGGCCTCAGACTGCAACACCTTGCGCACGCGGTTGTGGATCAGGTCGAATCCCTCGAGCAGCGACTGCAGCCAATCCTGGTTCATCCCTTGGGCCGCGCGTTCGACGACTTCCCTCATCTGCCGGTGGTACCGCCGCAAGAGGAAGCGGCGGAGCCAAGGCAAGCCCGCGTGCATCCGATCGAGGGCTTGACCGAGCTTGCGGGGGGTCTGCTCGGTCGCGACAATTCGGGCCTTCTCGATCTCGATGCGGCAGCGATCGAGCGCCTCATCAAGGGTCGCCAGTCCCTCGGCGATTGGCTTACCGGCAGACCAGGCCGCCTGTTCTTCCCGGGGTGCAACCGAGCGAAAGTGCTCGATCGCCTGGCGCAGCGCTGGCAGCAAGGACTCGGCCTGCTCCTGCAAGCCTCGCGTGCTCTTGGTCTGCAGCTTCAGCTCCTGCCGCAGCGCCGTGAATTCCTCGACCAGGTCGATAAGACCGAATGGCCGGCACGAATCATGCTCGGCCTCCTGCTTGAAGACTGAGCTGGCCGAGTTGGCGGCATCCGCGCGCGCCGCTGCCAGCCACTGGTGGAAGCGGGCCAGGACTGATTCGATCTCGCCGGGACCACTCATGCGGAATCTGCCCAGGAGGTCAGCACGGAGATCGGGAACCGGGCGGCCCTCAGTCGACCGCGCAGTTCTTCGCCGATCATCTCGAGGGAGTCGGTCCGGGCTCCCGGCTCAAAGAGCCTGGCCTCGAGCCGGCTTACCGGATCGCGCAACGCGTCGTAAGCAGCGCGGATCTCCGCGAACCGCTCAGGCGCCCGGTCAGGCGGAAACTGCCGGACCAGCTCCAGGTAGCGCGTGCGGATCTCCGTTTCGTCTGCCGAGGGCGGCAAACCAAGTTGCACGTAGGGATCGTTCATGAAAGTGAATCAACCTCTTGTTTATGAGCCAGATTTCGGTTCGCGCCGTGATCTTCTGTTGGTCCGGCGGGAAGCAGGAAACTCGCGGCCGGCGAACGAACGGGGACCGCTGCCGTCTTCTTCCTCTTCGTCCTCCTCAGCGGCCCCCAGCAAAGCCCGGAGAAAGTCCTCGAACGATCCCGGTTTTCCGCTCGGTACGGGAATGCCTCCAGGGGCGGCAAAGGGGAGGCCGGCCATCTGGGAATGCAGCTCGTTGTAGACTGAGAGCATTTCCTTGATCTTGGGAACCATGAGCATCTCCCGGCGCCGCGTCGAGGCTTCCGCCAGCCGCAATGCTTCTTGCAGATGCTGGCGAATGTCATGTCGCCAGAACGCGGCTGGGCTGTTCATCTCGACGCCGGCCGCAACCAGATGGAGGAGGGCGGATTCCGGATTGGCTTTCAACCCGCGCTGGACCAGCTTGCGCGTCAGCCCGCTCTCCTTGGGAAAGTGGCCGAGGAACTCGCAGACGTTCTCCAGGTCCTCAAGGCGGTAGTTCAGGCGGGTAGTGCGGCGCAGGTACTTGAGCACCGCGGTGGCGTCGTGGGCGCGGCCATCGTAGTCGATCTCGTGGGCAAGGAATTCGGTCAGGAACGATGCCATGGCGCCGGCCGTCTCGCTACGGCACTTTTTTCTGAGCTCTCTCATCCAGAGCTCGCCATAATGGTTCTGGGTTGCCTTCGGTAACCTGAACTGGATCGACTCGACGTGCAATGACAGCCACAGAGGGGCCGGTTCCGGGAGCAAGGCGCCGGCTTCTCTCTCGTAGCGATTGGCCAGGTCGCCCTGGCTGGCCTTGGTCTCGAAGATTGCCTTCCGCGCCAGGTAAGAGAAGACACGCAGCTCGTCGGGCCGCAGTTGTTCGATCGCTGCGAACTGGGCGCGCCCCTCGTCCCAGCGTCGCTGGAGAGCCAGGCTGCGTGCCAGAGACGTCCGAATCATCACTTCCAGGCCGACCAGAGATTCGTCCAGGGGCTTGAGCTTGCGCGCTCTTGACAGAATGTCCAGAGCCGTAGCGGGTTCGTCGCGGGCATGCAGTTCCGACGCCATTTCGAGCAGTGTTTCCACATCGTCTGGGAAGACCTCGAGGATGCGCCGCTTCACCTCGGTCAGCCTCTCCGGCTCGTCCGACATGCGGCAGAGTTCGACGAGGAGATCGTATGTCGGACGGTGCCGTGGGGCGAGCTGGAGACTGCGTTCGATGCAGGTCGTGGCTTGTTGCACCAGTCGATCTTCGTCCAGATCCAGAGCGTTCTCATCTTCATCCTCGAAGTCGAGGTCCTCGTCTTCCTCGAAGCGATCATGGAGCTCGGCGAGATACAGTTGCGCCATGTGCTTCCAGACCAGGGCCTGGGCCAGCGGCCGTTCCTCGGCCTTCAGAGCCGTGCAGCTTTCCAGGTCGGCGATGTACTTGGTCCAGTACTTGATGGCTACGGACGTACCATCAAGGGG
>JAFAHT010000398.1 GCA_019237095.1 Planctomycetaceae bacterium | reverse complement strand
ATCGTGGTCTTCACCGTGCTGGCCTCGGCGGCGGTGGTGCTGGCCGCTGCGCGATCTGGTGCCGTGCCTCCTCGAGCCGCGCAAGACCTTGGCGACCAAGCGGAAAAGCTCGGAGCCTTCGAGCTCGTCGAACGCTCGGGTCGGCAGATCAGCGAAGCGGACTTCGCGGACCGTGTCTGCATCGTCTCGTTCATCTTCACGCGGTGTCAGCTTTCCTGTCCGCGGATCACCTCGGTGATGAAGAGCCTCCAGGCGCGTCTGGAAGGCTCCGACGTGCTGCTGGTGAGCCTCTCGGTCGACCCCGAGCACGACACTCCGCAGGTTCTCGCCGAGTATGCGCGGCGGTTCGAAGCCGAACCCAAGCGATGGTGGTTTCTGACCGGATCGCGACCTCTGATCTACAATTTGATCCAGCGCCGGTTCAAGCTCAGCGTGATGGAGAATCCGGCTCCCGAAGCAGGAGGCAAGGCCGAAGCGATCGCCCACAGCGACCGGCTGGCCCTGGTGGACCGCGGCCGCGTCGTCGGCCTTTTCGACTCGAACGAGCCCGCCGCTCTTGGGACTCTCGTCGACCAGGCAAGACGCAGAGCGCTCCCGGACTGGGTTCGGGCCCTGCCCACGGTCAATGCCAGCCTCAACGCGCTCTGCGCGCTGTTTCTCATGGCCGGTTGGAGCCTCATTCGCAGCCGCGATGCCATGCCGGGTTCCCCGGCCAGACCGGACGCAAAGGCCTTTGCGTCCGCCTCAATGCTTCAGGTTCCCCGCGTACGCGGTCATATCGTCTGCATGGTTTTCGCGGTGTTCACGTCGACGATCTTCCTGGTGTGCTACCTGGTCTACCATTACTATGCGGGAAGCGTGCCATTTCGCGGCCAGGGCCCGACCCGCTGGCTCTACTTCACCGTCTTGATATCGCACACATTCCTGGCCACGCTCGGCGTGGTTCCGCTGGTTTTCCTCACTCTTCTTCGGGCCCTGCAACGTGACTTCTCCAGACACAGGTTGATCGCGGCCACCACCTTCCCGATCTGGGTTTATGTCTCCGTCACGGGGGTTTTGATCTATCTGATGCTCTACCATCTACCCATCGCCGGGTCCGGCTCAGCACTGCCCATTTAACGTCCCCGGGGGGCCTACAGCGATTTGACCTCTCACCGTGCTCTGGCTAGAATCTTGTAAGTGGAGTGAGGCTTCTTATCCTCATCGCCGGGAAATTGACGAGATTCTCCTCTTCCAGTGAAAGGTTCTTGATGCAAAGCATTCGGTGGCAGCACGCGTTCCTCGCGGTCCTTGTGGCGATCGTGCTGGTGAGCCCGGTCTCTGCCTGCCCGAACTGCAGGGAGGCGGTCTCGGCACCGCCGGAAGACGTTGCCAACATGGCGAGAGGATACAACTGGAGCATCATGCTGATGCTCGGCGCGCCCGTGTCGTTACTCACCACAGGCGCGTTCATGGTGCGCCGGGCAGTCAAGCTCGGAACCCTTCCTGAACTGTGACCTCCCCGAGCCGCTTTTGCCTCGGCCTCAAGGAGCGTTGCGTTCATCGCACACGCAAACGGCCGGCCGGGGTGTTGGCCGCCAAGTCCTCGATCATATCTCTGACGGCCTGTTCGACGGCGCCTTGCCAGTGATCGGCAAATCGCGCCCGGTGGGGGGGACGCTCGTAGGCGAACGTGATCCCGCGCGAGTTGTTGATGAGGGCGCCCAGCCCATTCTCGTCGAAGGCTCCCGCGATATCGCGCGACGACGCGCCCTGTGTTCCATATCCGGGAATGAGGAAGAGGATTCCGGGAAGGGCGGCCCTCAGCTCCTCGATCTCCCTGGGATATGTCGCGCCGATGACTGCGCCGACGAGGTTGTAGCCGGACTGGCCCTGATGTCCAGTCGCCCAGTTCATGAGCTTGGCCGCGACGTGGCGATAGATCGGCCGCCCGTTGGCGATCAGGTCCTGAAACTCACCGGCGGACATGTTGCTGGTCTTGACCAGGACAAAGACGCCCTTTTGCTCGCGGGCTGCGATCTTGACGAAGGGGAGAACGCCGTCGGTTCCCAGGTAGGGGTTGACGGTCATTGCGTCGGCATGCCAGGACGGCTCGAATGCACCGCCCACGGGAACCTTGCCAAGGTAGGCACGTGCATAGGCTTCGGCGGTCGAGCCGATATCGTTCCGCTTGCCGTCGAAGATGACGATCAGGTCCTTCTGCTTGGCGTATTCGACGGTGGCATGAAGGGCAGCGAGCCCCTCGGGTCCATAGGCCTCGTAAAAGGCCGACTGGAACTTGACGGCTGGGACGAGGGTCGCGACGACATCGATGACGTCGCAGCCGAACGTGCGAAGCGCGGCGGCGACCCCAGGGCGATCACCTGGAAACCGATCCAAGAACCCCGCGGGCAGTTCCTCGGGCCGCGGGTCGATCCCCACGAGCACCGGGTTTTCCCTTTGACGCACAGCCTGAATCAGGTGGTCCGCGAAGTCCACGAATCGACTCCCCCGCCGGCGCCGGATTGACAGATCATACGATCATTCTACAATAAGGTTTCTGCCGGGAACAGGCTGGCTCGGCAACGAGCCGTTTTTCTTGGCCAGAAATCGGGGCGTAGCGCAGCTTGGCTAGCGCGCTAGCTTGGGGTGCTAGAGGTCACCGGTTCAAATCCGGTCGCCCCGATTGGAAGACAGGGATTGTCAAGGCTACTCACGAATGCCTTCGACGTTCCAGCAAAACCACTTACGGCAACCGAATGAGCCCCGGCCGAAGCATGGTCGGGGCTCTTCGTTTTGTCAGCACTGACCACCGTTTTACACCGTTTGTCGTCAGGAAGTGCAACGGGCAGTGCAACGGACGGCGAGCCATAAGTGCCTGTAATCGCTGCCTGGACGCGTTGCCGGTCGGCGTCGGGATCTTGGCTCAGGGGCAACGAAGGAAGAGCATCAAGAGCCCCGTGGACATCGAGAAGGCGGGGGTCGGTATAGATGTTGGCGGTCAGGCTCGGGTCTGAGTGTCGCATGGCGGCTTGAGCGGTTCGCAAAGGCACCCCTCCCCGGCTCAGAAGCGTGCCGAAGGTCGTTCGGAGTGCGTGCACGTCGAGCGTTCGGCCCCGATCGTCTTTCTTGGCAATCTTAGCGGCGGTCAGGTCACGGTTGAAAATGCGGATCAACCCGGTCGGCACGTCGAAGACGTGGGTGTCACCGGGCAACCTCGCCGGGATTGGCTCGCCCCGGCGCAAGGCTTCCGCCTGGAGCGCGGCGAGCTTGTCGGTGAGCCAGTGCTTCAGGTCTTCCGCCAGGTCGGCACGGACGACCACGCCGTTGCCTTCGCGGTTCTTTTCGTCCTTGGCGTCAAGCTCGACGTGCGGGATCGTGCCATCGAGCCGTAGCTTCGCGACGCGACGAGGGTAGGTCCGCAAGCACTGTCCCAGCCCGCTTGGCTCACGGTTGGCCGACCGTCGAGCCGTCCCGATGTACGATTGTACCACACCTCAAGTCCGAGAAGAATATTGGCTCATGTGGGGTAGCTGACGCAGCCCGCCCGGGGACAGCGATGAGCCGCTCCCGATCTTCCTGGTCAATAGACTGGTCCCAGCCCCGATCGCAGAGCAGGCCTTTTCGCATCACTGGGAGCCCCGGAGCCCCACATGAGCTGATTTTCCTTTGACTTCCTCCCCCAAGGAAGTTAGCTTCGGCGACGTTCAACTGTGATAGTGCGGGAGCGATCGATGAAGGAGGTCTCCTCATGAGGCGCGTATTGTCCGGGGTGTCCCGATCCGTGGCAGTGCTGGCGGTGCTGGTGGGTGGTGCGGGCCGGGCGGGCGCCGGGCCGCTGAACCCGCTCGACTTCACCTCGCTGGGGGCGTTCCCCACTGCGCGGGGGGATTACACGTTCAATACCA
>JAFAHT010000038.1 GCA_019237095.1 Planctomycetaceae bacterium | reverse complement strand
AAGCCGACAGGTGGGCTGACGTGAGGGTCGCCGAAGTGGCCGCTCTAAACGTCTGCAAGCCTTTGTACCGCCGGCTTGCGCTCGTTTCAGTACCGAAGGTGGGACTTGAACCCACACCCTCTTGCGAGGACCGGATTTTGAGTCCGGCGCGTCTGCCATTCCGCCACTTCGGCATCAATACTATCTCCAGGATGTCCCACAAGGTGGCGGCTGTCAACCCCCGCACCGGTCAGAGTCACAACCTGAAAAAGAGTGCGGAAGGCCGCGTCCGGGAGGCGTCTGATGCACACTTGCCAGCCAGGGGAGGAGTGGACGTCAGGTCAGTTCCGGCGCAGCATCATCATGGCCATCACCATCACGACGGCTGCGACGGGAAGCACCATCTTGGGGTCCCATGGTATCGAGCGAAACCAGGGTGTGATCTGGCTCCAGAACATGTCTCTCGCGTCGTTCAGGCTATCCTGGATACCGTCCAGGACGGGAGTCTTGACGTTGTACGAGACGCCCATGAACTCTTTCCAGGTGCCCACACAGAGGGCTATTCCTTCGAGAGCCAGAGGAGCGAGCCCAACCAGCAAGATCAGGGCCATGAGCACTGAAGGCCACTTCGAGCGGTGATGCTCCACTTCCATTTCGCTGCCGAGCTGGCCGGCGAGCTTACGCATCGCCTGTTCCTTTCTACTTCGCCATGAGGGTGTTGGCGATCTGGATGCCGGCGGGACCGACCAGGACCACAAAGACGCCCGGGAAGATGAAAAGGATCAGCGGGATCATGATTTTCACGGCCGTCTTGGCCGCACGCTCCTCGGCATACTGCCGGCGGCGCAGCCGCATGGCGTCGGACTGAACCCGCAAGGCCGACCCGATGCTGGACCCGAACTTCTCGGCCTGGATGATGACCGCGGCCAGCGAGCGCATGTCATCGACCCCGGTCCGCAGCCCAAGGTCGCGCAGCACATCCTTGCGGGGTCGACCCATTTGGAGCTGGAAATTGGAGATGGCGAACTCCTCGCAAAGGACCGGGCATGATGTCGCCAGCTCGGTGGCCACCCTGCGCATGGCGGCATCGAGGCCAAGGCCCGCCTCGACACAAACAACCATCAGGTCCAGTGCGTCGGGCAGGCCAAGAAAAATCGACTCGAACCGCTTCTTCCTGCGGCTGTCCACGACCAGCCCTGGCAGGTAGAAACCAATTCCGCCGCTCACGGCCGTGATGGTGAGCGCATTGCGCGTCATGCCGAGCTTCAGCACCACGATTGGAAAGACGATCGCCAAGCCCAGGAACATGAGGATCAGCTTGATGCCGAAGAGAACGGACACCGCGTTCTCGTTGCGGAATCCGGCATTGAGCAGCTTGAGCCGGACCTTGCCCAGCTCTTCCTCGTCGGAGGGACGCAGCGACTGACCCAGCTTGTTCGCGGCCCTGGTTACCTGGGCCTGGAATTTCTCTTGCCGGCCAGCCACCCGCTCTTCGGCCTCTTTGCGGCCGAGCGTCGGGTTCATGATCCGGCGAAGGCGGTCCTCGGCGCCGGTCTTGCGGTCGCCCAGCGCCGACAGGATTGCCCAGACCGCCAGCGTGATCGACAGAAAAACCAGGTAGGGAAGGAAGGCTTCGAGCGTTACTGGCACGGTAATTCACACCTTGATCGCCACGATCTTGTTGATCATCCAGGCGCCGAGCAGTTGCATGACCCCGGTCGCCACCAGCATCTTGGTGCCGACCGATGTCGTGAACAGAATACTGATATAGCCATAGTTTGAAAACGAGAGAAACGCGAGCAGGCCCGGCGGCAGGGCCAGGAGCACGATGCCCGAGAGCCGGCCCTCGGCGGTGAGCGCCTTGACATGCCCCAGCAGTTCATAACGCTGGCGGATCAACCGCCCGATCTTGTCGAGCACCTCGGCCAGGTCGCCGCCGGTCGCTCGCTGAATGATGATCGCGATGACGAAGAATCGCACGTCCATGACCGGGATCCGGTCGGCCATGTTGCGCAGCGAGAGCTCGATCGGGATGCCCAGGTTCTGCTCCTCGAACACGCGGTTGAACTCATCGGCTATAGGTCCGCGCATCTCTTCGGACACGAGGTGCAGCCCCGAGGCCAGACCGTGGCCGGCGCGGAGAGCCCGGCCGATCAACTCGACAGCCTCAGGCATGGCCGCGACGAACTTTTTGATTCGCTTCTGCTTCCGCTTGAGAAGCCAGAGGAAGGGCAGGGCGGCGAGAAATCCCGCGCCCAGGGGCAACGCGTAGAATGGCAACCGGAAAACCAAGCCGACCACCAGTCCCACCGCCGCAAGCCCGATCACGAGCGCCATGAACGAGTTGAACGTGAGGTTCACGTCCGCCTGCTCGTAAAGCAGATTGAGGTTTTCGGGGTTGGGGACGAGCTTGGCCCACAGGGACCCGCCGCCGAGACTGATGGCCGAGGGGCGCAGCAAGATGCCGCTGGCGAGCTGCTCCTTGGTCCGTTTCCCTCGGCCTCCCGTGAGGCCTTCCAGCCGCCGCTCGGCGAGCTTGACGAACGAGCCGGACATCATGACACCCACCGCGCCGACCAGGACGATCACGCCGATCCCGATCACCAGCGACAGGAACATGGAATCGTCCATAATGATCTTCGCTCCAGGACTCTTCCCTCGGACAAGGGGAAAAGGGAGATCCTCAATCTTTCAATAGCACACGCTGCCGAAAAATGTCGGGGGACAACTGGTAGCCGCTGTATTCAAGCCGGTCCATGAACGTGGGGCGGATGCCGGTCGAAATGAACTCGCCGAAAGCCCGGCCGTTGGGATCGACCCCGCTCTGGCGGAAGGCGAAGATCTCCTGCATGATGATGGTGTCTCCCTCCATGCCGATCACCTCGGAAATGCTTGTCACCTTGCGCGGACCGCCCTGGAGCCGGCTCGCCTGCAGGATCAGGTCGATGGCCGAGGCGAACTGCGCACGGAGGGCGCGGATGGGCAGATCCAGTCCGGCCATGCTGATCATCGTCTCGAGCCGGCTCAAGGCGTCGCGTGGTGTGTTGGCATGGACCGTGGTCATCGAGCCCTCATGGCCCGTGTTCATGGCCTGGATCATGTCGAGTGTCTCGGCCCCCCGGCACTCGCCGATGATGATCCGGTCGGGCCGCATTCGCAGGGCGTTCTTCACCAGGTCGGTGGCAGTGATGGCGCCGCGGCCCTCGATGTTGGCCGGGCGCGTCTCGAGGCGCACCACGTGATCCTGCTGGAGCTGCAGCTCGGCCGCGTCCTCGATCGTGATCACCCGATGATCGGACTGGATGAAGCTCGACAGCGTATTGAGCAGCGTGGTTTTCCCTGAGCCGGTTCCTCCCGAGATCACGATGTTCAGCCGCGCTTTCATTGCCCCTTCCATGAGCGCGAGCATCTCGGGCGTGAACGCCTTGAACCGTAACAGATCGTCTTTCGAGAGCGGGTGCGAGCCGAACAACCGGATCGTGACCACGGGGCCGTCGAGCGCCAGCGGCGGGATGATGGCATTGAACCGCGAGCCATTGGGCAGCCGGGCGTCCACCATCGGCGAAGTCTCGTCGACCCGGCGGCCGACCCGTGAGACGATCCGATCGATGATCTGCAGCAGGTGGTCGCTGTCGCGAAAGACGACTTCCGACTTCTGGATCCGGCCCTCTTTCTCGATGAAGATCTTCTTGGGACCATTGATCATGATGTCGCCGATCTTGTCATCCTTGAGCAAGAGCTCGAGCGGGCCGAAACCGAAGGTCTCGTCAAGGATCTCGTTGACCAGACGCTGGCGTTCGTTGCGGTTAAGCAGTGGGTTCTCGGTATCGCAGAGATGCTCGACGATGCTCCGGATCTCGTTGCGCAGGGACTTCGGGTCCATCTCGCTGACCCGGTTCATGTCGAGCCGGTCCACGAGCTGGATGTGAATATGCCGTTTGAGCGTCTCGTACTGTTCGACGGCCGGGTCATTTTCCTTGACCGGTTCGGATCGTCGTGCCGGTTGCGGTGGGGATGGGGGTGGGGGCGGAGCGGGAATCCCTGGCAAGGGGCTCTCGACCGCCGCCGAAGTCGATTCGGCGGGGTTCGGCGTCGCGCTGCCGCCAAAGGGGGCTCTTGGACCAAACGGGCTTCGTCCCAGACCTCTTAACATCGGAATCGGCTCCTCGGTCGTTTATTTGGACCTAAAAAAGGGCCGCGAACAGGCCTTTTCTCGGCTTCTTGGTTTCGCTCGATAAAGCCGGACTGAGTGCACGGGCGATCTCAAGAATGGCTTGATGCAACCGGCTGCCCGAGGCGACCTCGCTAATCGGAACACCCCGGATTCGAGCGTTCTGGAACAGCTTGACCGCGAGTGGCACCTGCCAGGAGATCGGCATCTTGAGGGTTTCTTCGGCCTTCTTGAGGCTGATCTCCGTTTCCGCGGAACCGGCCCGGTTCACCACCAGCTTCACCCGGTCGACCATGCCTTCGAACTGCTTGAACAGGTTGAGCAGCCGGGAGGTGTTGCGCAGGCAGGTGAGGTCAAGCACGATCACAATGAGAATCACATCGGCCATTTCGAAGGCCACGAAGTCAGACGACTGAAGCCCCTTGCTGGCGTCGATGATCAGGCAAGGAAAGGCCGCCTTCAGCAGGCCTAACAGGCGTTTCAGGGTCTCGGGATCGATCTTGGCGGCTTCTTCGAGTGCGACGGGATGGGGCAAGACGTAGAGGCCCGAGCCGTGCCGTGTCATCGACCGCTTGAGCAGGGTCAGGTCCAGGCGGTCGAAGCTCTGCACCACGTTGAACAAGGTGTTGTCCGGGATGATGTCCAGGCAGGCGTCGACCGAGCCGAACATGAGGTCGAGGTCCAGGAGGATGGTCTCGAACTCGTGGCTGCCGGCCATGCTGGTGGCGAGATTCACCGCCAGCGAGGTACAGCCGACTCCACCGGCCGCTCCGGTGACGGTGATGATCTGCGGGCCCTTGACGGCCGATGAGGGAGAATCGCCGCGGCCGCGGAAGAGCCGCGCGATGATCTCCGTCAGCTCGCTGGCCTCGGTCGGCAGCGTCAGGAACTCACGTGCTCCGGCGCGGATGGACTTGAGGATCAAGGTGCTGTCGCAGCTCGCGCTGGCCGGCAGCACCACGGCGTTCGGGAGCGCTTGCACCATGCTGGCGATCAGCTCGACGGCCTGGCCCGGCTCGGAGTCGAGGGCCACAACGCAAAGGTCCGGGGCGATCTCGACGATCCGGCTCGCCGCGACCTTGTAGCTGGAAAGGACCTCGACGATCCACACAGAACCCATGGAGCCCAGGAGCTGCTGCAGCGCCTGCCGCGACTCCTCGTTTGGATCAATCAGAACGACTCTTATCACATCCCTCATGTGTTATCTACCCGTGCGCTAGGAATCTCGCCTGTCGGACATCCTCGACGGATAGCGGGTCATCGTCGGTGCTGCATATCTTGCTCCGATGGCGGGGCGGGGCGACGGTTGCGAGGAGAGTCTTGCATCAGTGATCCTTGTCTATTGTACTCTTACCATCGGCGTCGACCTTGGTAACGGTCGTGGTCCCGAAGCCGAAGCTGCTGGGCTCATCGTCGTCGCTGTTCAGTTTTTTCTGGGCGATCTTCCGGGGCGCTTCGTCGAGGACCACAACCTGCGCTTCCTTGTCCTGGAGCGGCCGGTAGATGTAGACCTTGCGCTTCTGCGGAGGCCTGGGTTCCGGCGGCTTCGGAGCCGGAGGAGGAGGGGGCGGCTCGGCCATCTTCTTCGCCAGCGCGAGCTTCAGCTCTTCGAGCTCCTTCTCCATCTTGGTCCTTCGCGCCTTCTGCTCCTCGCTTTCTTCCGGCTTCGGCGTGGGGCGATCGACAATGTCGTGATCGTTGACCCCGCGGAGCGAGAGCGAAAGAGGCCCCTTCGCACGGGCGGCGACCAGGATGTGCACCTGCTCGGGAAAGACCGCCAGCGTCACGGTCCGGTTCTGGAGCGACTTCTCCTCCTGACGGGTGAACACCTGCCCGGCCGCAAGGACCAGGATGTCCTGAAGAATCGTCTCACTCCGCTGCAACTGGGACTTCTCGTTGGCCTCGTAACGCACCACGTCCACGCGGTGGTTAGGGAGGATGAACCCCGAGACGCCCGACTGCTCGGTGACATCGACCGTGTAGGCCCGCATGCCCTTGGGAATGTTTGCCACCAGTCCCGGCGGCGACCCTTTGGGCCCGAGCTTCTTGTCCACGATCGGGTCACCCTCCAGCATGGTCGTCTTGACCCACCGCTCCTCCACGTCCTTGAACGAGGAAAACGCGCCGACCGGAACGGCTGACTTGCTCGTCCGCGCCGTCTTGATCATGTCTGGCTTGAGGATCTCCTCCTCCTTGAAGTCGCGCGCGGCGACGAGGATCTCTTGCGACTCTTCCTCGACGGCGGCCGGCTTGCTCATCAGGTGCCGGGTCGCGAGCATGGCGCCCAGACCGAGGAAGACGGCAAGAACCAGCACCGTCAGCGATCTTCCGTTCATCTGTTCATTTCACTTTCCGCCCGGTTGGGGCTCTTGCGGTTTCCAGAGTCGTTGTCCGCCGCTGGCACTGAGCCATCGCAGCCTGACTTTCAGAAGAGCAGCCCCATGTAGCCGAAGTAGGCGATGGAGCCGATCGCGATCGGGATACCGTAAGGAAGAAGCATCATGTTTTTCTTGCGCTCGCCAGCCCTTTCGGCCAGCACGGCGGGGTTGCGAATCGAGAGGATCTCGTGGACGATCGTCTGTAACATCACCCAGTGGCGGATCACATTGCCCGAGGCAACAATCATCGCCATGCCCAGCAGCCCGCCCACCAGCGCCGTGGACACGAACGCGCCGAACGTCAGCCTCGGGCCCAGCCAAGCTCCGACGCCGGCCATCAGCTTGACGTCACCCGCTCCCATGCCGCCGATCGCATAGAGAGGTAGAAGCGAAACCAGGCCGACGCCCGTTCCCGCCAGCGACCAGAGAAACCTCTCCCGGCCGCCTGACCAAGCGGCAAACACCAGTCCCCCGAGCGCAAAATGAAACGTCAGCCAGTTGGGAACGCGAAGCCGCCGGCCATCAATCACCGCCGCCTCAACCAAGACCGCCGAGACCAGCCAGATCACCGCCCGGGGCACCTGTGTCATCACGAACTCCTCGAACAATCCCGAATCCCTACCTCCGCTTGACGCGCTGGGTAGTGCCGGCTCGTTTTCCGGGCCGATACGCCCATCAGTAACTTGGGTCGCATCCCTTGGTCTGTCAAATCGGGGCAGTCGACCCCGTCGGCGGCGGGGCCCGGCCCACGCCGGCCGGCCGCACGCTGGCACAAGGAACAAAGAAAGGGTGAAGCGACGGGCTCCTCCCGCTGCTTCACCCGCGGTTCCTCGTAACCGAACCAAACAATAACCTGGAGACCGTGGTCTCCGATTCCCCGGCCCCCGTGAACATCACGAGGAGGCGGCGAGTGTGCTGTTCACCGTGGTGAAGGTGGCAGCGATGCTCGTGCCAAGAGTATGCACGATCGAGATGCACGCGACCAGGATCAGTGCCAGCATGACCGCGTACTCGACGGCCGTCGGGCCATCCTCGCTGATCAGGAACCGCTGAACTTTCGAAATCATACCTTGCATGGAGGTCTCCTTGTACAGGCAACGAAACGGACGGTAGGACAAGCTTGATGCTGCTTCGCCGAGAGCGATGCAGTGCACCTGACGATGCGAGGTTGCAAATCGCCGATGCGCTGGCTGGAAAATGCTCTGTTCGATTCGTTGTCACCAGCATCATTCCAAACCTAGGTCATGACCGGAAACATTGTCAAAAGCCCGTCCCGATCGCGCCGTTGCGCGTTGCCAGGACGCGACGGACCAGACCGGACAGTCAACGCACCGGATGCCCCTCTGAAACACCAAGAGAGCGCCCAGCCAAGCCGCCCTCCAGCCTGCGGTGCCGCGCCAAGGCTTCAAAAGAGACGGGCCATCCTTACTAATTGCGCAGCGTGTTCTAAGCTTCAATAAGGCCCAGCCGGGCGGAGCGAGATCCGCGCACGCGAGGCCCAGCCGCACCGGACTGCCCGGGTCGGCGATCGAGACCAGCAAAGGACGCCGGGCCATGAACGACTGGACGGGCAGGGCACTCGATGAACTGTTGCGACTGCGCGACTGTTCCGGTGCCTGGGGCTACCGCAATGACCGGAGCCCGAGCGCCGAACCGACGGCGTTGGCCTGCCTGGGTCTCTGGAGCTGTCGGAGTCATTCGCCGCCGGAGGCCTGGCGTGGGGCGATCCAGCGGGGGGCTGACTGGCTCCAAACGCTGCAAAAAGCCGACGGCTCGCTGGGCATCGCTCCTTCGCTACCGAGCCCGTGCTGGGCTACTCCCCATGCGATCCTGCTCTGGAACGCGCTGGAGGTGCACGCGCCAGCGCGATGGCGGGCCGCCGCCTGGCTCCTCAAGCAGAAAGGGAACCCCGTCGCAGTCGACGCGGCCTCCATCGATAGTGTGGTCGGGCACGACACGACGCTGGTGGGCTGGCCCTGGGTCGAGGGCACCCACTCGTGGATCGAGCCGACGGCCATGGCGATCCTGGCGCTGGACCGGGAAGGCCTGGGGTACCATCCGCGCGTCGCCGAGGGAATTCGTGTGGTCCTGAACCGGGCTCTCACCCGGGGCGGATGGAACATCGGAAACACATCCGTCTTCGGCCGCCAGCTTCGACCTCAGCCGGGACCGACCGGCCTGGCCCTGCTAGCCCTGGCGGCTCGCTTG
>JAFAHT010000035.1 GCA_019237095.1 Planctomycetaceae bacterium | reverse complement strand
CCTGTTCATCGGCGGGGTCAAGGAACGGCCGCTGGCTTACAAGCTGGGCGTCGCGTTCTGCGATCATAACCACGAACGGAAACAGCCGCTGGCCGGCTTCGAGGGCATGGTCAACTTCGCGGCCGAGGTCCATGCCTCCGCGACCAGTCCCGTCTGGCAGTTCGCCCCCCGGCGGGCAGCTCGGCCCAGCCCTGTTGAGCCACCGTTGACCCTGATCGAGCCGCCGTTGACCCTGGAAGTGCTATCGGATGAATCTTGCCAGACGGGCACGGGCGCGTGCCAGGGAGGACCCTCATGCAGCAGCCACTGCCACTAGTGGACGATCCGCCCCGTGGCTTTGCGGCCACCCGGAATGCCTGCAACGTTTGCACGCCGCTGGGCGCCTGCCTCGTCTTCCGGGGCATCGAGCGAGCCATCCCCTTACTCCACGGCTCGCAGGGTTGCTCGACGTACATCAGGCGCTACCTGATCGGCCACTTCCGGGAGCCGGTGGATATCGCGTCCTCCAATTTCAGCGAATCGTCGGCCGTGCACGGCGGCCGGCAGATTCTTCACCAAGGGCTGGAGAACGTGATCCGCCAGTATGCTCCCGAGCTGATCGGGATCGCCTCGACTTGCCTCTCGGAAACGATCGGCGATGACATCAACCTCTACGTCAAGGAGTTTCGCCGTGATCGGCCGGACCGCGTGCTTCCGCAGCTCGTTCACGTCTCGACTCCCAGCTACCGCGACACCCACGCCGAGGGATTTCATGGCGCGGTCAAGGCAGTGGTCGAGACGCTGGCTCAGAGCGGCCCCCCAGAGCGGCTGGTGAATCTCTTACCGGGGATGGTCTCTCCCGCCGACCTTCGCTATCTCAAGGAAGTCGCCGCCGACTTCGAACTGCCGGCCGTGGTGCTGCCTGATTATTCCGACTCGCTCGACGGTGGTACCTGGGCCGACTACGAGCGTCTGCCCTCCGGCGGGACGAGCCTCGCAGCGATTCGCAGGATGGGCCAGGCGGTCGCCACGATCGAGTTTGGCTCAACCCAGGACCCGTCCAAGACTGCCGGTTGCGCTTTGCGGGATCGCCATGGCGTTCCCCGCCATGGGCTCGGCCTGCCCATCGGAATCCGCCAGACCGATGCGTTTTTCGACATGCTTTCAGCCTGCTCCGGTCGCCCCGTGCCCGCGAAGCATGCCGCCGAACGCGGCCGGCTCGTCGATGCCTACATCGACGCTCACAAGTACCTGGCGCACACCCGGGCCTTGATCTATGGCGAAGAAGATCTCGTTGTCGGTCTGGCTGCCTTGCTGAGCGAGCTCGGAATCAAGCCCGCGCTCTGCGGCTCGGGAGGACGGAGCGGCCGGCTGGGCCCCGCGGTCAAACGGTTCGCGCCCGACGCTGTCGTGCTGAGCGGAGTCGACTTCCTGGAACTGGAAGACGCGGCCGGGGAACTCGCCTGCGACATCATGATCGGCAGCAGCAAGGGCTATCCAATGGCCCGCAAGCTGGGTAAGCCGCTGGTGCGGGTCGGCTTCCCGATTCACGACCGCATCGGGGCCAACCGCATTCTTCATCTGGGGTATCGAGGCGCGCACGACTTGCTGGACAGTATTACCAACACACGGATCGCTGCAATTCAGGACGGCGACCCCAACGGTTACATGAATATGTGAGGTTCGCATGGCTCTGGACCTGTCCAAACATCCCTGTTTTGATCCCAAGGCACGCCACGAGTTCGGGCGGGTCCATCTTCCGGTGGCTCCGAAGTGCAACATCCAGTGCAACTACTGCGATCGCCAGTACGATTGTTGCAACGAGAGCCGTCCCGGCGTTACCAGCACCGTGCTGACTCCGAAGCAGGCCCTCGAGTACTACAAGCAGGTACGCCAGCGCGTTCCCAACCTGGCCGTTGTGGGAATCGCCGGCCCGGGAGATCCGTTCGCGAACGCCCTGGAGACGATGGAAACGCTCACCCTGATTCGCCAGGAGGATCCGGATGTCTTGCTCTGCGTGTCCACGAACGGGCTGATGGTCGGTCCGCATCTCGACGGCCTGGCCGAGCTCAAGGTCAGCCACGTGACCGTGACGATCAATGCCGTCGACCCGTTCATCGGCCAGCGGGTCTATGCCTGGATGCGCGACGGCACGCGGGTCGTTCGCGGCCTGGAAGCCGCGAGGCTCTTGCTGGGCCGGCAACTCGAGGCCGTGCGCGGCCTCAAGGAACGGGGTATCACGGTCAAAGTCAACACGGTCCTGATTCCCGGCGTCAATGAAGACCACGTGCCCGAGATCGCCCGAACCACGGCGGGCCTGGGGGCTGACGTGCTCAACTGCATTCCCCTTTACCCCGTGGCCGGAACGCCGTTTGAAGAGCTCGAGCAGCCGTCGGGAAGCGTGGTGGCCAAGGCGCGGCACGAGGCGGCGCACTATCTTCCCCAGATGAGCCACTGTAGTCGCTGCCGGGCCGATGCCGTGGGCAAGCTGGGTGAAGCCATGACCCAGGAGCTTTTCGACTGCCTGCAAGCGGCCCGCTCGCCACAAGCCGAGAGCCGTCCCTATGTGGCCGTCGCCAGCGCCGAGGGAATGCTGGTGAACCTGCATCTTGGCGAGGCCGACGAACTCTTGATCTTCGATGCAAACGGCCAACACGTTGCAACCCGGCCCGCACCCCCCGCGGGACGAGGCTCGCAGCGATGGCAAGAAATGGCAGCACGGCTGAACGATTGTCGGGCCGTGCTCGTCAGCGGCGCGGGGGAGACTCCAAGCCGGCTCCTGACCGATCTGGGCGTGACGGTCCGGCTCACCGAGGGCTTGGTGGCCGATGCCGTCGCCGAGGTTTACCAGGGGCGTCCCGCGACGCCGCCGCGGCGGGCTTTCCGATGCGGCGATGCCTGTGCCGGACAGGGCACGGGCTGCGGCTAAGCGCCGCGATCCATGTTTTCTTGACCGAACGTGCAAGACTCGCTGGGAGTTCCAGTCATGAAGAAACCGGACAAGGTGATTCTCGTTTGTTGCAGTTATCGACTTGGCAACGACGCCAAGGGCAAGTGCCAGAAGAAAGGCGGGCCGGGCCTCCTGCCCCTGATCGAGGAAGGGTTGCAGGATCGCGGGATCGAAAACGTACTCATCTCCTCGACGGGCTGCCTGAACGCCTGCGACGACGGCCCCGTCATGGCGGTGTTTCCCGAGGGCTACTGGTACGGCAGCGTGGACGAGGACCGGCTCGAGGAGATCCTCGATTCACTCGAATCCGGCCAGCCGGTCGAGGATTACCTGCTCACCCCGGTCGAGGCTCATTGAGGAGAGCTTTCCATGGCGGTTATCGTGGAAGAAGAAAAGTGCGGGGGATGCGGTAGTTGCATTGACGTCTGCCCCGCCCAGGCTCTCGAGAAACCGAAGCCGAAGATCAAGATCGAGATCATCGTCGACCGCTGCCTGGAGTGTGGAGAGTGCATCTCGGAGTGCCCCAACGATGCGTTACGATTTCCCTTTTGAGGAGTCGAGCGAGCTGGAGCGTGGCGAACACGCTCCAGTCTGGATCATCGACACCACGCTGCGTGACGGTGAGCAGGCCGCGGGCGTGGCCTTCAGCCATCGACAGAAGCTGGAGATCGCCGCGGCGCTGGCACGGGCCGGCGTACCCGAGATCGAGGTCGGCATCCCGGCCATGGGCGAAGAGGAAAGACAGGTC
>JAFAHT010000371.1 GCA_019237095.1 Planctomycetaceae bacterium | reverse complement strand
GAAGGCATCGCGCAAATATCATGCCAATCCCCTGGCGCAAAATTCGTGCCGAACAGTATTGCAAGGGGGGACACAGGGGGTTCTTCGAGTGCCCCTGCGTTGCGCCAGGTTCGGCATTCAGGCGATTGAAAATCACCCTAAAGCCAGGTTTTTCACCTCGGGAAGAGATCGATTGCGGCATCGTCCCAATACGCTCCATGGCGAGGTCTCTGACCTGACTCCTCTTGAAAGTCGACCTCACTGTCGACCTCCATGTGGTTGACCCGGGATGGTACTGATCAGGCAAACACCGAATGCAATCACCCGGGTGGCCATGGGTGAGCCATCGGGGGTCCCAGGAAACCTCACATTCCTCACATTCGTGATGATGCCTGCGATCAGGCGATCCGATACTAAGAACTGAATCGCGCAACGCAAGTTACCGTCCCTGGTTTCCCTCTTAGGGGCGATCCGGTCTTCTGCCAAATAGCCTCTTTCACGGAGGGTTCGCGCTATATGGGAAAGAACTGGAAAGGACTTGGAACACTCACGTTAATAGGATTGGCAGCCTGGACAAGCTGGGCAGCGAAAGCGCAGGATGAGCCCAACACGAGGCAAAGCCTCCCGGTTGCAGCCCCGCAAGCCAGCGCCCAATTCCCTCCCGGGGCGAGTTCATCGCAAAGCCCGATGATCGGGCCGGGTGTCCCACTGATTCGCCCGAGCTCGCAGACCTCCGGCTTTAGCTCCGGGGTCGGAACCAAGGGATCAGTGGCACAGCTTCGCAATCCGTTCGAGTGGGAGGGAGCGGTTGAGAAACACGGCCTGTTCGGATGGATCGCTCCCCGGCCCACTCCCCAGTACCCCGGCCTTCCCGGCAAGGGGCCAGGTCCGGAACCTGTCGCTCCTCCAGGCGGCTTGCCCGGGGAGATAGGGGGAGCGGGAGTCGCCCAGCCGGGTGCGGTCGCGGCGCCGAGCGGAGCGGAAGCAATGCCGGGTGTCGGGGGAGAACCTGGCACAGCTCCGTCGCCTGGAGCGACCACCGGGGCGGCTCCGGCGCCAACAGCCGGAGCAGAAGCCTTTGCCTCTGCTATGGGCCCGACAGGACCTGGGTTCGGAGGAGCGCCTGGCGCTATTGCGGCAGCGTTTCCCATGATCGGCGACCGCGGACCCCTGTTCCTCCGCACGAACTTGCGGTTTCCCCCAATCCCCACTCCGATTCCACCCGGGGTTCCCAGGCCTGGCAATAACCCGGTAACCTTGACGGGGAGATCGGTCGCTGCCATCGTGCCGGCGATCCGGGGCTTCAAGATCGCCGACAACCAGTACCCACGACCGACCGATCGCGTCTGGGTCAGCTTCAACTATTACGACGGGGTCAATTCGGGACTCAACAGTGAGCTCGGGGCTCCCATCAAGAACATGCAGGTCTACAACGAGATCTTCGGCTTTGAGAAGACCTTCCTGGACCAGCAGGCCTCGATCGGATTCCGGATCCCCGTCAACACGCTCACGATCACCAGCGGGTTTCCCGGCCTGAGCGGCACGCACACATCGACGGGTAATTTTAGCTCGTTCTTCAAGTATGTGCTCTGGCAGGACAACCGGGGTAACCTGATCTCCGGGGGCGTGGACTTGAGCTTTCCCACGGGCCCCACGACCTTTGCCGGCTACCCTACGACCCAGGGAATCAAGTCCTTCGAGTTCCAGCCTTTCCTCGGCTATATCTTCCAGCGTGACCAGTATTATGTCCAGGGATTCAGCTCGATTGCCGTTCCCACGGACCGGAATCTGGCCACCATGTACTACTTCGATATCGCGCTGGGGTATTTCGTTTACCGATCGCAGAATCCACGTGCCCTGCTTTCGGCCATCGTCCCGGTGTTCGAGACGCACCTGAACATCCCGCTGAACTGGGCCGGCTTTCAGCCGCGATTCCTTGGCAGTACCCCGGACGTTGTCGACCTGACCTGGGGGCTGAATCTCGGGCTCGCCAGCAGGGCCGTGCTCACCGCGGCTTACGTTCATCCTGTGACCGGACCCACGCCGTTCAGCGGGGAGTTAGCGCTCTTGCTCAACGTCCCTTTCGGCGGACGACCAGGCCGGAATGTCCCATTGACGCCCCCTGTTCTCGGCCGATGAGCGTCGCGCTCGAGGAGGACCGGTGCGGTACACGAATCCGACGCCTCAAAGTCGTTTGATGGGAGGTTCCAAACCTGGCATGGGATTGATGGAACCCGGACACTGTGAACTGGGGACGAACCTGTCCCCGATTTGCCTGGCCCGGAGCCGTTCCCCCGATCTGATTGGCCAGTGGCCCGGTGTTCACGAAGATTCCCCCCGCCCGGTTCGGCAGCGTCGGCCGGCCCGCGGAGTTCAGTCCCAAGGCATTGCCCTGGACCACGTTGCCCTTGGTCAGCGGCCCGAAGAGCTGGATTCCCACGGAACCGTTGCCAGAGATGAGGTTGCCCGCGCCGGCCGCCGTACCACCGATCGTGTTGTTTGGTGCATCGCTGATGAAGATGCCGTCGAGCCCATTCGGGATCGCCGTGGTGCCGTCGAAGTTCGTGCCGATCTTGTTGCCCTGGACGAGATTGAGGCTGGCCGTCCCACCCGTCGCGCCCGCGATCTCGAGTCCGACGAACCCATTGCCGGAGATGAGATTACGCTGCACGCTGTTGCCGGATGACAGAAAGATCAACACCCCGATGACCGAGTTAGGCAGGGCGGCAGTGCCTTCGACGTTGGTCCCAATGTAGTTGTTCAGCACGACGTTGCCCGACGTGTTCGCACCGTAGATGTAGACCCCCACGCCCCCCTGGGTGGACAAGATGGAAGAACTGGTCCGAAGGGTGACGGGGAACACGCCGTTACCGGAGATCAGGTTGCCTGCACCTGGTGCCGTACCACCGATCGTATTGTTGCTGGAACCGTTGCCGAGGAAGATGCCAAGCAGGGAGTTGCCCAGCGCGGCGGTGCCAGCGGCATTGGTGCCGATCTTGTTGCCGGCGATGATGTTGTTGAGGTCGTTGGCCTCGAGGTTGATCCCGGCGGCATCCTCGCCGACCCCGTTCGCCGCGATCACATTTCCGAGAATGAAGTTCCCGGCGGCGCTGCTCATGAAAATGCCGTCGAGCACGTTACCCGAGATCACGTTGCCCGCGCCGCTTCCGGTGCCGCCAATGGTGTTGCTGGATCCACTGATGCTCACGCCGGCGCCTTGGTTCCCCAGGCTTGAACTGCCCAGGACGTTAGTGCCGATGAAGTTGCCGACAATCGAGATATCGCTGGCGCCAGAATTGAGGACGATGCCATCGCCCGTGTTACCCGAGATCACGTTGCCCGCGCCGCTTCCGGTGCCGCCAATGGTGTTGTTGGGGCCGGCGACGGAGATCCCATCACCAATGTTGGGCAACGCCCGGGCGCCCGAGGCGTCGGTGCCGACGCGATTCGCTTGAATGAGATTGCCCTGCGAAGCTGAATCGGTGAGGCTGATCCCGTTGCCCCCGAATTTCCCGACGCCATTGCCCGAGATGACGTTCCCTCGGATCACATTACCCGTCGTCTGTGCGAGGGAAATCCCGGAGAATCCATTGCCCAGCTTCGCGGTTCCCGCGGCATTCGTACCAATGAAATTGCCGAGCACCTGATTCCCCCCGGGCGACACTCCCTGGATAGTCAGCCCCTGGATCTTATTGCCGGAGATGACGTTACCCGCACCGGCCCCCGTCCCGCCGATGGTATTGTTGTTGTTGGAGCCGATGTCCACGCCATCGCCGCTGTTGGGCAGCGGCATGGTACCAGAGCTGTCCGTGCCAATACGATTGGCCTGGATTACGTTTTTGTCAGCACCCGGACCGACGAGGATGATCCCAGGACTGGTTTGATTCACACCATTGCCCGAGATAACGTTCCCGCCGATGGTATTGCCGGCCGATTGTTGGAGGGTGATGCCCGAGAGGCCGTTGCCCAGCTTCGCGGTTCCCGCGGCGTTCGTGCCGATGAGATTGTTCAGCAGCGAGTTGTCACCCCCCACGACGAAGATCCCCTCGTCCTTGCTACTCGAGATCACGTTGCCCGCGCCGCTGCCGGTGCCGCCAATGGTGTTGAAGGATCCAAGGATCCTCACGCCGGCGACTTGGTTCCCCAGGCTTGAACTGCCCATTACGTCAGTGCCGATCTTGTTGCCCTGGATGAAGTTGCCGTCGCTGGAGATGTCGATGCCGTCGCCGCTGTTGCTCGAGATCACGTTGCCCGCGCCGGCTCCCGTCCCGCCGATCGTGTTGCCCGAGGCGTTAGTGTCGATAACCACCCCCTGCTGGTTGCCCGGACCGGCGGCTGTTCCGTTGACGTCCGTACCCAGAAAATTACCAGTAATCATATTGTCGTTTGTTTGAATATGGATTCCGGAACCGTGGCTAAAGTTGTAAATGTCCAGCCCTATCATCGCGCTGCCGGCCGAGCTCGTGGACACGGGAAATGATGAGCCAGGGGGAAAAAACGAGCCCGCCCCCAGGACCAGACCGTCGCCCGGCAGCCCGTTGCCGTTGAGCTGGATGACTGGAGGGCCGGCGGTAGGTAGGCCGAGGAAAGTACGTTCGGTGGTCCCATCCAGTCTGACCTGGTTGTTGATCGGCGGCAGCTCGGTGGGCGGATGGATGATGAACGGTCCGGGGCCAGGAATGTTGAAATCGATCACATCTCGGCCAGGAGTGGAATTGACGGTGAGGATAGCTTGACGCAGCGATCCCGGCGTGGGGTCGAGATTGTTGCCGTTGTCGAGCACAGTGGTCACCGTCGCGAGCAGCCAGCGATCTTCCAGCAACTCGAAAATGTGACGGAATGGCAGCCCTTTCCGGTCGCGGCTGCGAATACGAGAGCTCACCCAGTTGAATAGTTTCATGGCTTTTCCTTTCGGAACGTCGACGCGAAGCGGAACCACAGCTTCAACCCACGGGGGAACCCCCCATCAGCCGACCCGAACTCCCCCGCCGAACGCATCGATGTCAGTTGAGGCCGGCGTCGCCTAAGTTGAACCCACGGACCGCTGCTCTCGAGACGTTCTGTCCCCTGGGCTTCCGCCAATAAGCCTATATGAGCCAAATTTTCTATCTGAACTCAAAGCGTATCGAGACGGATCAGCTTCAGCGTCAGCAGACTAAATATCTTAATCTACCCAGAACACCCAATCAACCTAAAGCTTGTGAGATCGCCAGACACAAATCAAGAGGGATGATATGGGGCGATTGCGATAAATATAGCGGTCATAAGGATAAGGCGAGTTAATCGACATCATAGGCTGCGCCGTCATCGAGGCCGTGCTCCTGATGAGCGCCTGGCCGATCGCCGGCTTGAAGCAGCAGGTCAAGCTGGCTGACCGCGATATCGCCTACCCGCTTCGCAGCCGGGATGCGTCGCGTTGGGTGAACGCCAGCCGCTGTTTATTTAGCCTTCTGGTGGATCGTCGAAAACAGGTAGGCGGGTGTCAGGCATCGGCCGGCTCGTCGCCGCCGGACATTCTCAACTGGTAGGAACGATAACGAGGGAGTCCGCCTCCGACGTCTTCCCAACTGTAACCGTAGATGCCGATGTGCTGGAGGCGGATCGACGTGTCGGCGAAGATCTGAAATCCGCAACGACGAGCGCGTTCGCAGAAGGCGAAGTCCTCGCCGAGGTAGAAGTGACGGCCGCCGGAAGCGATCACCATCGGCAGGAAGAACGGAATCGTGGGTTTAGCACCCCTCCAGAAGCACGCGGGGAGCTGTTGCTGGCGCTGGACCTCCAGGAAGACCGGGCGGCGCACGAGCAGGAAGCCAGTGGCCGCATAGTGGATCTCGATGAGCTCCCCGCCTTCCCCCAGGGTGATCGACTTCTGACCGGGCAAGAGTTGGGAGGACCATTCCTTCTCGGCCTTCTTGGGGTAGAGGCCGCAGACGATCGGCAGGCCGTGCGACCGGAGGCGTTGCACCGACTGGGGCTCGAAGGCGATGTCGGAGTCGACCCACATCAGCTCCTCGAAGCCGTCTGCGATCGCCTCCGACGCGAGCCGGTTGCGCGCGACGTCGACCATTGCGAAGCCGTAGAGACGGCGGACGATATAGCCCTGAGCCTCCAGTTGCCTCAGCGAGAACTCGCAGTGCGGCTCGATGTAGCGACCGGCGGGGACGAGGATCACACAGCACGAGTTGTCCATCGCTCATGCGTCTCCGATGGCCGGGGCGGTTCGCCCTTGCATCACTTTGCGCTCCCTGCCCGGCTGGAGGCGTTATGTGCCCCGGAGTAAAACCAGGATCGGGACTGGATTATGCCTCGGGAGTGAAATCGTGTCAACTTGCTTTGTAGCAAACCCTTAGGCATAAAATAATGATCACGTTATGTGTAATCACGCGCAGGATGATCTCGCGACACTGGCTCCAATAAATACGAACGCGCCCGCAGCGAGGAAGGGCTAGGCCCCGCCCGGTGACGTTGTGGAACCTCAAAACCGGTGTCGCAGCTCGGCGACCAGGTCGGTGAAGTCGGGAGGGAGGGGGGCTTCGACACGGATCGCCTCTTCGGTGAGGGGGTGGACAAAGCCCAGGGCCTCTGGGCGTGCAGGGACTGGCGGGGGAACGGGACCGGAAACTTGGGCCCGGAGCGAGGCCGGTAGACCGAGTCGACGAC
Source organism: Planctomycetaceae bacterium (assembly GCA_019237095.1). Taxonomy (GTDB): domain Bacteria; phylum Planctomycetota; class Planctomycetia; order Isosphaerales; family Isosphaeraceae; genus Aquisphaera. Next base: position 13,292 of record JAFAHT010000371.1, on the reverse strand, counting down.
GACCGGGAGTCCGATCTGGCATTTGCACAAGCCGGCGGGATCACCCGAAGCCGTCGCCTGTGGCGCCGGATATTTGCATTCGTGGCAGTTGTTTTGCCCGGCTCGTGGGTAAGTTTACCCATCGTGGGACGGGCCACAACGCGTCCACGAACTCTACTTGACGTGAAGCAGACAGGTGGTGCTAACCCGAGTCGTCTTCGTCAGCCTCGGAGGGGCGTGTGATCGACAGACCCAGATCGCGGAGTTTCAGGCGCAGGGTTTGCCGGGCTATGCCCAGCAGGAGGGCGGCCTGGTGCTGACTGCCTCGGGCGTATTCCATCACCCGCGGCAGCAAGAGCCGGTCCAATTCACGGTGCGCATGGGCGTATAGGTCGCGGACGTCGGATCCAAGCCGTTGACGGACGATCCATGTCTCGACTCCCGGTTCCTCGCCCGCAGACAACAGCGGTGCGGTCTGGCCAGTCGCTCCCAGGGGTTCGGGAAGGAATGCCGGGAGCAGGACCGTGCCGCTGGCTCGCAGCAAGGCCTGCTTCAGGACGCTCTGCAGCTCCCGGATGTTGCCCGGCCAGCCGTAGCTGCGGAGTCGCTCCATTGCCTCCGGGGCGAACTCGCGCACTTCCCGCCCCAGCTCACGGCTGTAGCGTCGAAGGTAGCGCTCCGCCAGGAGCGCCAAGTCGTCGCCCCGCTCGCGCAAGGGGGGCAGGTGGATGGTGAAAACCCCCAGCCGGTAATACAGATCGGGCCGGAATCTCCCCTCGGCGGAGAGTACTTTGAGGTCACGGTGGGTGGCGGCGATCAGCCGCACGTCGGTGCGTACCGTCTCGTTGCCCCCAACTCGCTCGAAGGACTGTTCCTGGAGAACCCTCAGGATCTTGGCTTGCAGCGGCAAGGGCATATCGCCGATCTCATCGAGAAACAGCGTTCCGCCGTTGCATTGCTCGAACTTGCCGATGCGGCGGCGGTCGGCTCCAGTGAAGGCCCCCTTCTCGTGGCCAAACAGCTCGCTTTCCAGCAGGTTCTCCGGGATGGCAGCGCAGTTGAGGGCCAGGAACGGTGCTTTACCCCGGGGGCCATGCTGGTAGATGGCGCGGGCGACCAGTTCCTTGCCGGTACCGCTCTCGCCGGTGATCAACACGGGTACGTCCTGAGCGGCAACGCGGCCGATGGCCTTGTACACCTCGCGCATGGCCGGACAGGATCCGAGAATGGCGCCCTCCACGTCGGGGTCTGTGGCCGTCTCGGCGAGGATGGCTGGTTCTCGCATCCTCCAGGCCACCTCGAGGCCCTCGCCGACAACCCGCCGCAACTGTTGCAGGTCGAGTGGCTTGAACAAATAGTCGTAGGCGCCCTGCTTCATTGCCTCGATGGCTGCGTCCGCCGTTTTCGCCATGGTGACGAAGATGACCGGGATGCGAGCGTCGATGCGGCGGATTTGCTGGTAAACCTCCAGGCCCGACTGGTCGGGTAAGCCTAGGTCGAGGAGAATGACATCGGGAGGCCTGGAACCGACCCGCTTGAGTCCTTCAGCTCCGGTGCCCACCACCTCGACCCGGTGAGCGGGAGCGGGGAACGCCTGGCGCATCTGCCCCGGTATCAGGGACGGGTCGTCGTCAATCAGCAACAGGTTGGCCACGATCGCTCCAATGCCACCAGGGCGAATCAAAGCAGATAGCGACATTGTCAGGGATGCGGCGCACCCATGCCCTGCACCGTTGTGTAGATCCTACACCTGAACGTCTGGCATTCTATTCGCAAGCTTGTTGCTCGGCATAGGTCGGAACGAGACCATCATCGCCGAGCCCGCGCCGCCTGGAAAGAAGAAATAATAGAAAAGTAGGGAGGGTTTTGAGGCCGTCATGTCGCCACATGGTCCGGCTGTCAGCATCGTGCACGCTTCCACTTGGCCGGAATACGATGTACCGTTGGCGTCCTCTGGTACGTTGAGAGTACCGGTCGTCGCGAGTTGTTCGTCTGCGTTCGCGCTGATGCCCGGCGCGGGTCGACCGTTGCCCCGCAGGAGAAGGCTCCGCGAGGAGCGTTGAACCGTTCGGAGATACGAGCACGAAGGGGGTTCACGGTGAACTTCTTCACCGAGCTTTTCGATACGTCCGACTTCCCCAGGCGCTGGGACTGCGGCTCATGGACCCCGGGGCTCGGCTGGCTGCACATCCTCTCAGATCTGGGGGTGTGGTCCGCTTACCTCGCCATCCCCTGCATCCTCGTCTACTTTGTCCTGCGCAAGAAGGACATGCCATTCCGGGCCATCTTCTGGCTGTTCGGGGCCTTCATCCTCGCCTGCGGCACCACGCACCTGATGGAAGCCATCATCTTCTGGTGGCCCGCGTACCGTCTAGCGGGACTGATCAAGCTGTTCACGGCCATCGTCTCCTGGGCTACCGTCATCGCCCTCGTGCCGCTTGTGCCACGGGCTCTGGCCATGCGGAGCCCCGAGGAACTGGAGCAGGAGATCGCCGAGCGCATGCGGGCCGAGGAGGCGCTGCGGGGAAGTGAGCAGCTCTTCCGTCAGATGGCGGAGAGCATTCGCGAGATGTTCTGGATGCAAGACGGCGGCTGGAAGCGAACGCTTTACGTGAGCCCAGCCTACGAAGAGGTCTGGGGGCGAACGTGCCAGAGCCTCTACGAGAACCCGCGCTCCTGGATCGACACCGTCCATCCGGATGATCGGGAGGAGGTGATGGTGCGCCTGGAGCAACAACTCCACGGGATGTCCACGGACACGGAGTTCCGGGTCGCGCGGCCGGACGGCACGCTCCGCTGGGTCCGCTGTCACGCTTTCCCGATCAAAGACCATACGGGGGAAGTCTATCGAGTCGCCGGGCTCGCGGAAGACATCACCGAGCGCAAGCAGGCGCAAGAGGCGCTGCGTGAGAGCGAAGAGCGGTTCCGCGGCACGTTCCAGAACGCCGCCGTCGGCATTGCCCATGTTGACGCCGAAGGACGTTTCCTGCTTGTCAATGAAAAACTCTGCGGCATCGTCGGCTATACACGAGAGGAACTACTTGTGAGAACCTTCCGGGACGTCACGCACCCCGAAGACCTGACGGTCAGCCTCGAGCAGTTCCATGCGCTCATGCGGGGCGAGTTGCCCAGCTTCTCATTGGAAAAGCGATATCTTCGCAAGGATGGCTCGGTCGTCTGGGGAGACGTGTCCCTCTCGATCCAGAACGGCAGTGCGGGAAAACCCGCTTACGGCATAGCGATCCTTCAAGACATCTCCGAGCGCAGGCGGCTGGAGGAGGAGCTGCGACAGGCCAAGGAGGAGGCAGAGGCGGCCAATCGGTCCAAGGACGAGTTCCTGGCCAACGTCAGCCACGAGATTCGCACTCCGATGAACGCAATACTTGGGATGACGGAACTGGCCCTCGACACTCCGCTGACGGACGACCAGCGTCAATACCTGAAGACCGTCAAGTCCGCGGCCGACAGCCTGCTCGGCCTCATCAACGACCTGCTCGACTTCTCCAAGATCGAGGCCGGCAAGCTCGAACTGGACGTTGCCGATTTCTCCTTGCGCGCTGTACTGGGCGATACCCTGCGGGCACTGGCTGTTAGGGCGCACAAGAAAGGACTGGAACTGATCAGCTATGTGCAGTCGGGCGTGCCCGATGCCCTGGTCGGCGACGCCGGCCGGCTGCGCCAGTCGTTGCTCAACCTGGTTGGTAACGCCATCAAGTTCACCGAGGAGGGCGAGGTGGTCGTGCGGGTCGAAGTCGCCAGCGATTCCGTGCCCGAAGGGGAAGTCGGCGTGCACTTCACGGTCACCGACACCGGCATCGGCATTCCGCCCGAGAAGCAGGAGACGATCTTCCGGGCTTTCGAGCAGGAGGACACATCGACCACGCGGAAATACGGCGGCACAGGATTGGGCCTGACGATTGCATCCCGGCTGGTGGCCTTGATGGGCGGGAGGATCACCGTGGACAGTCAGCCGGGGCGGGGCAGCACCTTCAGCTTTACGGCGCGGTTCGGTCGCCAGCCGCACCAGCCGGAGCCGGTCGCCTATCCACCGGTTCTGCTTCGCAACCTGCGCGTGCTCCTTGTGGACGACAACGTCACCAACCGCCGTATCTTGGAGGAGTGGCTACGCGGCTGGCAGATGGAGCCGGCGGCGGTGGGCGACGGGCTGGCTGCACTGAACGCCCTCTGGCACGCCACCAGCTTGGGCCGGCCGTACCCGCTGATGCTACTCGACGCGCGCATGCCCGACACGGACGGGCTGGCACTGGCCGCCAAGCTGCGCGAGCACAACGAGCTCTCCTCCACGCGCATTATCCTGTTGACTTCGGGGGACCGCCCCGGAGACCTGGCCCGGTCGCGCCAACTGGGGATCAACGCCAAGCTGCTCAAGCCGGTCCAGCAGGAGGAGCTGCTCGAGATGATCTACCAGGTGATGAGCCGGACCAACGGCGATACAACAGAGGCCGCCCGGTCTGCGCCGGCTGAGGAGCCTACCCGCGGTCTGGGTCCAAACCTGAAGCCACTACGCATCCTGATCGCAGAGGACAACGAATTCAACGCGCAACACCTGGAACGGCTGCTGGTCCGTGGGGACCACAGCGTGCGGCTGGCGAACAACGGCCGGGAGGCGCTGGCCTTGCTCGGAATCGACGATCAGACTTCAGGAGCCGATTCTTTGACAACTCCTGGTCCGTCTTACTCGAGCTCACCGGCCAAGGCCCGTTCCGCCACTTCCGATTTCGACCTCCTCCTCCTTGACCTACACATGCCGGAACTGGACGGGTTCCAGGTCGTGCAGGCGCTCCGGGAGCGCGAGCAGGTAACAGGGGGTCACTTGCCGGTGATCGCTTTGACGGCGCGCTCGCGGAAAGAAGACCGCGAGCGCTGCCTCGCGGCGGGAATGGACGATTACCTCTCCAAACCCGTTCGCTCTGTGGAACTGTTCGCGGCCATCGAGCGGGTGCTCTTCGACCACAGAGTTCCCCGGCCCATCCTGCCGGATACTGGCGACAGCACCAGCCTGCTCGATCCGGTGGTCTTGCTCGGAGCCTGCGGAGACGATGCCGAGGGGCTGCGCGCCATGGGTCAGGGCTTCCAGGTTTATCTCCCGCGCCGTCTGGCCGAGGTTGCCGATGCCCTCCGGAATGAAGACGCGCCGGGGTTGCGTGTGGCCGCTCACAAGCTGTGCGGCCTGCTGTCGGCGTTCTCCACAGTGGCCGGTGGCGTTGCATCAAGTCTTGAAGATCACGCAGCTTCCGGCAGTCTCGAGGAATGCCGGCCCCTGGTCGAGCAACTCGAACTGATGGCTCGGGAACTCGTCCAGGAGATGGACGGCTTGTCGATCGAATCGCTGCGAGAGCAAGTACGGGCTGCCGGCGACACAAAGTCGCGCTGAAAAGGCACTCGCGAGAACCCAAAGCTACGGACCTCATGCTCCTCAGGGGGTCCCATGCTCCGCGAGGATCCGCCGGACCTCGCGGATAACGGCGGGATGGTCTTGACACAGATGGCCGGACGACACGAGCGACTCGGACACCGTCCCTTCCAGATGCGCACTCTCGTACGGGACCAGGCCATCGCTACCTCCGGCCCTGGGCGGGTCGCGCAGGTCCGCGATGATGGAGTGGGCCTTGATCGTCGTCGCGAGTCCGAGCTCGTTCAGGCGCATGAGGATCGGCGATTGCCACTCCAGTTCGTCGATGCTGGTGGGCAGGCCGTTGCGGAAGCGTTCCGTGAAGAAGTCCAGGCCATTGCGGGCGATGAGCCGCTCGTAGGACGCCCGCAGTGGGTCGGGGAGGCGGATGAGCCGTGAGGCGAGGCGCTCCAGTCCGCCCTGGTCGACGCGGCTCCCCTGGTGCGGTGTGGCGATGAAGACCACGCGCCGGATCTCCGAACGGGGCTTGAAGATCAGGGCGCGGCGGAAGAGCTCGCGATCGTCCGGCTCGCCCGCGAGTGCGTCAACGGGCTGATCGCTGATGAGCCGCCATAGCCGGGTCCCACTGTCCTGGACCATCATCTTGGTCAGCAGGCCGCCCATGCTGTGGCCGACGAGGACCATACGGTCGAACGCCGCATTCGTGCCGTCGGGATCGAACTTTCGCCGCACCTCATCCAGGTCGCGCCGCAGCAGCGCAGCCGAATAGGGGAGCGGGTCGCCTGTCGAGTAGCCGAAGGTCCAGAACTGATAGCGGTCGTGGAGGGCTGAATCGGCCTCCAAGCTCTCGATCATCCGGCACCACGACCACGGGTTCGCCCACAGGCCGTGGACGAAGACCACGGGGGTCTTTCCGCGTTGGTAGGGCCGGAGCAGGGAGAGGCCAGTGGGCTCGAACCGGAAGAGGCTCACGACGTCCGTATCCGCCCTCGACGACGAGCGGCCGGACGCCTCGCGCGATGGTTCGACCCTCGACGGAGCCTGAGACCAGGCCGATGTCGCCGCGATGAGTGCCACGATCGCGGACGAGGATCCGATGACACGCATAATCTTGGCCTCCGACAATCCGATGCGACTTCGCTGCAACCGAAGGGGATTCGCCAAGAGGATCCGGCCGTTCTCGAGACGACTCCATAAGAAGGGATCAGATCATAACGCGCTAGAGCAAGACCCTCGGGTCCATGGGTTTTGACGGCGGGAACTCGCCGGCGTAGCCCCGCTGATGGACCTCCTCGACCGAGGCCCCTGCCGCCCGGGCCGCGATCATCGCATCGGGATCGACGTAAGCGCCCATCGGGTTGGCCGCAAACGCTGACGAAGTGCGAAGGTACTCGGTTGACTTCTTCCAGTCGCCGAAGTTGTCGGCCAGCAACTCGATACTGTTGTGGTCGGGGTCCTCGTAGTAGAACGCGGTCGTCGCGCCATGGTCTGCCGTGAGGACAGGTTCGATCCCCAGGCCCTTCAAGCGGGCGTAGGTGGCCAGCAGGTCGTCGACGCTCGGATATTCGAATGCGACATGCTGGAGTCGCCGGTGGTGGATGCGTCCCAGGTCGTCCACCAGGCCGCGCAGTTCCACGATTGCGACACGGTGGTTGGCCTCGTCGTTGCTGACCCAGACGACTCGCACCCCCGAGGGGCCTCTTGTCCCCAGTGGCTTAGACGTCTGGTGATTGGACGTCATGCCGAGTACCTTACCGTACCAATCGAGCATCGCCTCCAGGTTCGCGGTGGTCAACCCGAAGTGGTGCAGCGTTGGACGTACGATCTCGCAAATCGCCGAAGCATCGGACATCGCTCTCTCCGATTCGCCAAACGAGAATGCTCCCCTCCGCAGCGGCCGATGAGGGGATAAGCCTTGTGCAGCCGCGCCTTGCAGCTAAGTTGATTGCGTGACACTCTTACGTAAGGTTGAAGACTCCCGAGAAGGTCGAAGTCGCGCTGGGCCGGTCAGGAATGTTCCAGGTCGTCAATGACCCGGTGTTAGTTCGCTCCCGGGCGTATGGTCACGGAGTTGCATGTTCCTTGAGAATCCGGGCAACCTCTTCGATGACCCTGGAGTCCTCCAGGCAGTAGTGGCCTGTGTGCACGATCAACTCGGAGACTGCGCCCGGGTGGTGTGCACTGGCATACGGCACCTGGCCGTCGCCCCCACCCGGGCGGACAGTGCCGTACCGCTCGGCGATGATCGAATGCCGCTTGACGTTCGGATTGATTGGCAGGCCGTCAATGGCCAAGAGGAGGGGATGTTCCCACGCGAGCTCATCGATGCTCGTCGCCAATTCCTCTCTGAACGTCCTTGTGAAAGCGTCCGGACCGTTGCTGGCCAGGAGCGAGGCACGGGCCTGCTGCCAGAGCGTGGGCGGCCGCACGAGTCGGGTTCCGCCGTCTCTGATCGGACCCCACACGAGCGGGCTTCCGCGGTGGGGCGTGGTGATGAAGATGAGACGCCGCACTTCCGCTATGGGTTTGAAGACCATCGACCCATGGAGCAGCTCGCGGGCCTTTTCCGGTCCGGACAGGCTCTCGAAGGGGCTGCCGGTCATGAGGTCCCAGAGCTTCGAGCCACTGTCCTGGGTCATCATCTTGCAGATCACGCCCCCCATGCTGTGACCGATAAGAACCATGCGGTTCCACGCAGGATTCGAGCGGTCGGGGTCGAGTCGATCCCTCAGATCTCGGATCGCCCGGCGCAGCGTGTAGGCCGAGTAAGGAATCGGGTCGCACGTCGAGTAACCGAAGGTCAAGAACTGGAATCGTTCACTCACGAACGGGCCGGCTTCCAGATCCTTGACCATCCGGCACCATTGTCGTGGACTGCCCCAGAGCCCATTGACGAGCACGACGGGAACTTTCCCTGGGGCGTAAGGACGTAGCAAAGAGAGTCCGCGCGGCTCGAAGCGGATCTCAACGGCCCTGGCAGGTACCCTCCGGTCGACGACGGAGCCCTCCGCCAGAGTTGCCCTCGCAAGTTCGGTCGCGCACCGGGCCGACCTCGGGTCTCCAGCGCCGACCTGTGCTGAAGCCGTCTCGGTTGAGAAAATCAAGGTGAAGATCGCAAGGATCTCAATTCCGCGGTGCAAGGTCGACTCCTCAGAGAGCTCTCCCGTGCCCGATCGAGTGTTCTCATCAAGAGCGTTCGAGGCGATGTGCCAGCACGGTCTGGGCACCTCTCAAAGCAACCTGCGTACCAAAGCGGTGCAGGTGGCTCTTCCGCCGGTCGTCACGGAACACGAAACTCCCTGGAAACCAGCTCCGCCCTGTGAAGAGAGCCGCGCAACGAGTTGCGATCGCATCAAGAATCATGCGGAAAGGTAGGCTGGATCAATGTGCCGAGGCCCGAGTCGTCGTTGTTCTGGTAGCTGTTTTGCCCGTCTGGTGGGAACATTTACCCATCGAGGTCGTCGTTCAGATGCTTGGTGGTCGCTGCCGGAATCGAGGTGGAGTTTTGGTGCCGAGGCCCTTCAAATCCGTGGATCAGGGCGAACGTCTGAGCGAGAAGTTCGACGTGTCACAGTGCCAACCTCTTTGCTGCAATCAGCTCACCCGCGGATCGGAAGGGTGAGCAGAGGGCCGACGGTTCTGCCATCCGACTCTTGCAGTGCGACGAGGATTTCGAGGATGGTCAGCACTGCCCGCGAGTTCACGTCGTTCGGGGCGATGTAGAACCAGTATCCGCGGTAGTAAATGGCCACCTCCGCGTCATGCGGGCGGTGTTTCTGCGCGTGCACGAAGAAGTTTCCGGCGGTGATCCGCGTCCAGTTAAAGGGCGCTCCGTCTGGGCCCCAAGTTACTGGTGCAATCCCGCTCCGGACGTGCTCTTCGGGGACACACACACCCTTGGAGAGAAAGGTCATGATCTGCAACACCGACCGCAAGTTCATGTAGATCGTGTCGTCTCCCAGCGGCCCCGGGACTCTGTTGACATCTTCGCTCAGCTCAGACTTGATCCGGTATTTGCTCAGGCCTGGAGTCAGGCGGAAGATCCGCGCCACTTCCTCCATCTCGGGGGAGTAGACGTATGGGGGGCGAATCCGGAGGTAGATCCCCTTTTCGCGCTTGAGCAGGGTCATCTGGCCCTCCCTTTGGTTGCGGTAGACGTAGCCGTCCCGTGCGGCGTTCAGGAGATCGCGCCCCTTGACCGAGCTCCTGGGAATCGGGTCGGAGGAATCGTCGGAATCGTCGTTCGTCCCGTATGCCAGCTCGGTGGCGTCGCGGTCACGGAGCGACGCGAGCAGCCGGATGCCTCGGACGAACAGCGCGTTGTCGTCGGGAACCCTGGGGACCAGGGTCGTGGCCCGGGGAGCGTTCGGCACATCGTTGATGTCGTTGAGGCTCATCACCAAGAGCTGCTCGATGTTCGCGCCGGCGTTGACCACGATGAACAGCTCGGACGCCAGTGGAGTCAGCAGCGCCTTGGCAATCTCCCGTCCCTCGCGGGGATGGTAGCTCAGGGTCGGCGAATCGCGGAGGGTCAGCTCGCCGAATCCGAGGCTCGCCCGGCCGGGAGTCTGGTTGCCGTAGCCGCCCAGGTAGTTGCCCCGTCCAGCCACCTCGAACTGGCTGGTGATGTTGGGCAGGTCGATGACCACAGGCGAATCGGCGTAGCGAAGGCGCACGATGTTCAGCAAGAGCTGCTGGTGGTTGGTATCTCGCATCACCTCGTTGTACCGCAAGCGTGTGTAGCGGACGGCGTTAGGACCCACGCAGCCGCTGACACCGGACCAGAGGGCGAGGAGGACGACGGCCCGTGGAGTCAACTCGCGCCAGGTCGTCATGCTCTGAGCCCGAGTTTCCATGGGACTCTCCCGAACCCGGAAGGCCGTACAGCCCCCCGGGACTCAGGAGCGCGGCATCTTCAGACCTCCCACCAAGAGTTATCGTCGACAAATCCCGCAAACTTGACAAATCCCGCCATCTCAACCAGGCTCGCGTCCTGCGGCATGGATCAGGTGTAGCCCGACCCGGGCGGCGCCCGCAGCCCCCTCGCCGCGTGGGCCAGGAAGATGGCGACCGGTAAGCCGATGGCGAGCATCATCAGGCTCAGGAACCGCAGGCCGCTGCGGAACCCATGGGCGACGCTCTCGATCGTCGCGAAGCCGCCCAGGACCGTGCTCGTCTCCTGTTGGAGGGCGGAGCCGCTTAGCCCCCGCTGGTGGAAGTAGCCGGCGACTCGGGATGAAGCCAGCTCGACAGCCGGACGGTTCTCCCTGAGGTTGAGGCGATAAGCGTCGAGCGCCCGGTCGGACCAGGCCTTGATCACCGTCCCGGTCGCGATCGGCACCGTGATGATCGGCACGACCAGTCCGACGATGCCTATGGCGCCGGCATAGAGCATGTCCCTTCGCTCCAGCCGATTCTCTCGATCGCATTCAGCCTGGATGGTCGGCGCCTCGTTTCGGCTTCCCTTGACCAGACAGCATGGCTCTGGGACGGTGTCACCGGCCAGCCGATCGCCGCACTTCGCGGTCACACGGAAAAGCTGTGGAACGCGCTCTTCAGCCCCGACGGGAAGCGGGTCGCCACCGCCTCGGCGGATCATACGCTGCGGCTCTGGGACGCGACATCCGGCGACCTGATCGCCGTGCTGCGCGGGCACAGGGCGGAGGTACGAAACGCGGTGTTCCTTGCACACGGCTCCCTCCTGGTATCGTTCTCGATCGATGGCGAGTCGCGCGTCTGGGACATGGAACTGGCCGAGCGGAACGGGATTCTCCGCGGACACGAGGCCTTTGTCCATGCCCTCGCCTTCAGCCCTGATGGCAGCCGGCTGGTCTCGGCTTCCGGCGATCTCACGGTGCGCATCTGGGACACGATCCCACCGGCCGTGCGAGCCCGGCCGACGGTTGCCCACGTCCCGCCGCGCGACTAGGTTTGCCACCGCAGCGCAAGCCCATCGTACCGGGCGATTGCCCGCTTCCGAGGGGTATTCCCGTCGCTCCTTCGCGGATCACGTGCTCGTTGCAGTCGAGGTCCAGCAGCTCGTACACGTTGGGGAGATACCGAAGACCGGCCGCGGCGAACCGCCAATGTCAAGATCGTGGAACTTGTTGAGCGGAGCTGGCAAGCGTTCATAGCTTATCCGATCCCGAATCATCGCTTGCCTTACGCCGGGGTATCCATGAGGGCAAGGGAATCACGAGAGAGGAGGAGAGAGCTACAAGATGCACGTCATAGCGACGAACAAGACGGAGGAGTTGAATCGCCGCAGGCGGCTCCAGGTTCAAAGGGAGATTCGATCCCTTCACGGCGGCGAGCAGGGCGGGCAAGTCGGCCGTGCTCAGCCGCCCACGACACCGGGGATCGACAGTGAGACTGAGAGTGTCCGTCAGGTCCTTGAGCAAGCGGAGACCCATGCGGTAAGTGGTCCTCGCCTGCGCCGCGAGCCGTCCCTCGCCGCCCGCGATCAGTAGGGCGCAAGCATCGAGGACCGTCGCCAGGGAGACCAGCCAGGATTGGCCCCAATGCTGGGCCCGGTAGACCGACAGCATGGGATGGGAGAGATGGCTCTGGAGGATCTCGGCCATCCAGTGCTCGGCCTCGCGCAGATTGCCCCGCAAAACCTCCGAGCGGTCGGTGCCGGAGTAACGGTGCAGGAGCTTGAGCGCGCTGGGCGGGCAGCCGGCTCGCGAGTGGATCATCAAGTTACCGACCTCACGTACCCCGTAAGCTTGGTCCAGGACGGGCATGTAGGTGATCATCAGCGCCAGGAACATGTAGCCCGACCCGGCCTCGAGGAGGATGAACAACCGGGCGATCGAGTCCGACGAGGTCACATCACCGAGCCCGAGCGTCAAGAAAGTCGACGCGCTCATGTAGAGCAGCGTGCCGAAGCCAACCTCTCCGGCCGCCGCCTGGAATCGCGGCCCCAGCCCGTGATAGATCAGCGCGAAGGCGAAGATCATCAGCACGGCCCAGTGCACGAGCAGGATCACGATCGAGAGGGGGCCGTAGACGGAGAGGAAGCTCAAACGCAGCTCCGGCTGCCGGATCCTGCGTCCCACGGCGGCCCAGAGCGCCCAACTCCACTTGTAGAACGTGCCGGATACACGTCTCCACGGGTCCACGGTGCGCGGCAGGATGATGGTTGCGAAGCCGTCCCAGAGGACTCCGCACCAGATCAACAGGCCGGCCGCATGTTCCAACCATGAGAGCATCGGTGTTGCCGGTGAAACCGACCTCAAAGCAGAAGGTCGATCGATCGCCGTCGGCGCGGGGAACAACCCGACGCCATCCGCTATCAGAATCATTCGACACATACGGCGGCTCGACTTGCACATACTCTTCGAGGCCTTGCGTGAAGCAGGTCATGGACTCCCTGCGCCTATTCCGCGTGCGACCTGCTGGACTCGCAGGGGCCCGGGCCGTGGGGATAATGGATCTCCGGTCCACCCCAGATGTAGTAGGGCGGGTAGGGCGGCCAGCAGACCCTGGGAAGCGGCTTGCGGCAGTAGTCGTCCGGGGCAGCTTGGCAGGGAAAACAATGAGGGTTCCACCAGTGCAGCAGACCGCCGCCGTACGGGTTCCAGCCACCGCTCGGGTGCAGCCGCTGTAGGAAGTGCTGCTGGGGTGACTCATCATACGCGGGTTCTCCACCAAGTGCCCCACCGAACGTGATCAGTGTGAGCACGAATGCCCACATTGTAACCTGGCTTCTCATGCAGTGCTTTCTCCCTCTGGAGTATGGCCGTTATCACTCGCCGGACTCTTCAGGGCCGAGGCGGCGGTAACGGTTCTGGTAACGATTCCGGGCCGGGAGCGGCTGGCGCCTCCCTCGGCGCGCCTCGTGCATCACCGTGCTCGCTCTCGGTACTCCGTTGCAACTGATCTTTCTGGCAACGTAGCTCCCAGCCTCCGCCAAGGGCTCGATAGACGTTGACCA
>JAFAHT010000295.1 GCA_019237095.1 Planctomycetaceae bacterium | reverse complement strand
GGCCGCGTGGCCTTCGCTGGGAGCGTGGTTCCCCGGGACTACGACTGGAGGTCGCGCATCGACAATGGCCAGGTGAAGGCGGTTCGAAACTACGTCGGCTCGGCCGACCTCGTGGTCGGGATCTTCCCGTGCTTCCTTGAACTCTGCGGCTCCCGCGAACTCGGTAGCGCCGGTTTCAACGGCTTCACGCAGCAGGAAGGGAAGGATCTGGAGGTGAAGTACATCCCCGGGGACCACTGGTGCGCCATTAACCCGCGGAACTTCGGTTCGATTATCGATTTCCTCCTGCGGGGTGTAGCAACGCTCGCCTCTGAGTACTACACCAACAGCCAACCGACCTGGGCCGTGCTGCTGTCCCGACTCTGCTGGCTAGTCTGGATCGTGATTGTACTCGGCGTGTTGGTCGTGGGTTGGTGGCTTGGCACTGGTCCCTGGGGATGGGCAGCGCTGGCCGTCTACATCGGGTTACTGCTCGTTATCCTGCGCACGGTATGAATCAAGTCAGTGGCCCCGCGCGGGCCGGTTCCGGCACCGGAAGAGCCTTTCGGGTTTTCACCGGCGCGAGACTGTGAGATCCCAACTTCTGGTTGCATCTCTGGTTGGCTTCTCAAGATAATCGCATGGTTGCACTGAAAGCTCGGATGGCGGGCCTCTATTGGGCTTTCGACAGGGGCGACCTGCCGCTAAGATAATGCCTCCATTGTCGCGGAGCGAAAAGGGAGTGTCCACGCCGTCGCCGTCGAGGAAGGATCCTGTGAGTACGGCCATTACCACCGCCGGGTCTGGTACCCGGGCATTGCCACCGGTTCTGGGCCGCTTGCTCAGCGGAACGTTCTGGCTGGCGCTGCGGGTTCCCCTTCAGGTGGTCTTCTCGCTCTGGACAACTCGGCTGGTCTTGCAGGCGATCGGGCCCGGTTTTAGCGGTGCCTACAAGTTTGCCTGGGGTTTCGGCTTCTTTCAGATGCTCTTCGAGTTCGGGATCAGTTCTGCGTTGCAGCGCCAGATCTCCGACTCGTGGACCCGCGGGAATCGCCAGGGAGTTGATCGAGCTGTTGCTTGTGGGTTGAACTTCTACGCGGCGATGGCTCTGGTCCAGGTAGCGGCGCTTTTGGGGGTGGCTTACTGGGCCTTGCCCCACTCCAAGTTCGCGGTCGATTCCCGGGGCTTGGTTGCCAGCATGTCAAGTCTGCAGATCCTGGCGGACCCAAGCCATGGAATCTCGGCGGCCGTGGCGGGCGTCATCCAGGAGCGGCAGTGCGCGTTCATCATCAAACTGCTGTGGCTGCAGATCCTCACAGCACCCTGCTACGGGCTTTCGGTGGTCGTCTCGAGCGTGCTTCAGGCGGCGCGACGGTATGACTTCATTCCGCGCTTTGAAGTGGCGATCACGATTCTTCGGTTCGTTGTGCTGGTGGTCGGAGTCAGCAGCGGGGTCAATTTCTTCTGGGTGGTTGTTGCCCAGACTGCGGTCCAGGTCTTCCTCTCGCTGGGACCTGGCCTCTGGGTGATTGTTCACGACTTGGGCCACCTGCCGCGATTTCGAGGCGCGCGGCTGGCCGATTACAAGGCGCTGATGCACATCAGTTTCTTCATGGCTTTGATCCAGATCAGCGTGATCATGGCCGACAAGGTGGATACGACGGTCCTCGGCTTCTTGCATCCTGACCCGGGCCAGGCCAACGCCGTCTACGACGTGGTCAGCAAACCCTTCCTGCAACTTCGGCAGACGGGTTGGATGCTGGCCTACATGGTCATGCCGGCCGTGGCTAGCCTGGCGGCCGCCCGCGATCGCCGGGGACTGGAACGGGTCAAGTACGACGGCACCCGCCTGCATATTGGCGCACTCCTGCCGATCGGCCTTCTGGGATGGATCTACGCCGGACCATTCCTGTCGCTCTGGGTCGGCAACCGCCTTGGTTATGATGCGGCCAATGAGGCTTATCTGATGCAGCTCTTCCTCACCGCGGCAATTCCACTGATCCTCTCGGTGCCTGTTCAAATGGCTATCGGCATCAACAAGATCGAGGTCATCGCGCTGGCCGCCCTGGCGGGTTCGCTGATCAACCTGCCGATCAGTTGCTACTTGACTTACCACATCGGCGTGGCCGGAGTGATCTGGGGCACCGTGCTGACGACTTTCTTCTCGAACCTTCTCGTGCCCGGTCTTTATGTCTTTCATGTGCTCGAGATCAATCCGCGCACTTACCTGAAGCGAACTCTCAGCCCGCCGTTGAGCGGTGCCGCGGCGCTTATCCTGGCGACCTGGCTGCTCCGGCAGCTCGTGCCGGTCACCTATCCGGGCACCGCTCTTTATACGCGTGCGTTTCCGCTTCTTCTGCACCTGGCTGTTGGCATGTTGGCCTATGCCGCCGGCTACCTCCTGGCCCCCTCGGGCCGCGACGACCTCAGAGAGTTATGGAGCAAGCTGCGGCCCCGATAAGGCGGAGCGACCGCGAACCGCGGGGCGCAATCTGCCTGAGCGTTGCCGACCTTCTCACACCCGTCATACTCGATCCTTTCGTTGCTAATCCAGGCGACAGTGCGGCCCTCTCACTGTTGACAGCATGACGACACGCGTGACCGCAGCGGGGCTGATGGCCTCTGAGCAGACGCTTTCCCATACTTGCGCCCGGCGAATCCACTCGCCTGGCCGGTGTCGGCTCATTTTCTTCGATCTCGCTCCTCATGACCTGGTACGATCATCAAGCCGGCGCCATCCTGCCTCCCGACAAATCAATCCACGGCACGTTTCTTGCTACCTATGAAGAGTTTGTCCGTCCGGATCAAACGGGCGGCATCCAATGTTGCGAGGCGCCGATCTCGATAACCAAGCGCACCCGACGCCCGAGATCAGTACCATCGCCTCGAGATATGAAGAACCCTCCCATGCTCGAGAACCAGTTTGGAGGAACTAGCCTGCCGACTGTGGGCGTCGAGTTGGAACTTCAGCTTGTCGATGCCAGCACCCTGGCACTTCGACAAGGGGTTGACGCCATCTTCGCCGAGCTTCCAGCCGAGCTGAGCAGTTCGGTCAGGCGCGAGTTCCATACGTGCTGCGTGGAGGTCGCCACGGATGTCTGTGCAAGCGTGGACGATATCCGGCGCGACTTGAAGACAAAATTGCACTGGGTCGCGGGCGCTGCTGCGCATCGGGGGCTGCTACTTGGCTGGGGTGGAAGCCATCCGTTCTCTCACTGGAAGGATCAGGAAGTCACCAGTGATCCGCATTATCGCGCTCTGGCCGAGTCATTCCAGGAGACCTTGCGCCGGCAGCTCACCTTTGGTCTTCATGTGCACGTGGGAGTCAAGTCCGGTGATGCGGCGATCAGAACCTGCGATCGGATACGCGAGCACCTGCCAGTACTGTTGGCGTTGTCAGCCAACAGCCCCTTTTGGTGCGGTCGAGCCACCGGTCTCCAGTCCCACCGGATTGAAGTTATGGGCAGTCTGCCTATCGGCGGAATTCCTCCGTGCTTCGGCGACTGGGATTCCTTTAGAAAGCTTGTGGACGAGC
>JAFAHT010000268.1 GCA_019237095.1 Planctomycetaceae bacterium | reverse complement strand
AACCTGCTTAACACCGGCTCGGAAGTAGTCGACCAGCTTGAGGTTGATCTCGTTCGCGCTGTTCGTCTCGCTCACGACCTCGACGACCAGGTCGGGGATGAGGTCCCATGCCTCGGTCTTGGGAGCGCGCCTGCGAATCGGCCACTTCTTTGCCGAGACAAAGGCCAGGTCGGGGCGTCGCTTCAACTTCCCCGCGTGATCGAGCCAGAAGAGAGTCTCGACGACCACCTTGCCCAGTTGCTGGGCATGGACAACCTGTCCCAGCATGAAGGCAAGGAAGGACGCTATATCGCACTCGTACGCACCCATGGGCGGCAACTCCACGATCTGACCATCGACGACCTCGTAAAAGCAGTCGTCCGGTACGGGAGACGCTTTGACAGTCCCTTCCTCGGGGAAGTCACCCAAGTGAGCCGGTCCGCTGTCTGATGGGGTCACGGTCGCCATATCAGGTTGGCCTCCGCCATCGAACTTGAAAACCGTTTGATTCAGGCCGGGTGTAACCCGGACGCCGGGTTGTCACATTCCCGTCAGCGCCTCGAGCATGCTCTCGGGCGCGGGGGCGTATTCAAGCGGTTCCATGGTGTAGCTGGCGCGGCCCTGGCTGAGGCTGCGCACGGCGGTCGAGTAGCCGAACATCTTCTCGAGCGGGGCGCGGGCGTCGATGACAATGAGCTTGCCGCGCGTGGAAGTGCGGTCGATCAGAGCGCGCCGGCTGGACAGGTCGCCGGTGACGTTGCCCAGGTAGTCTTCGGGCGTGACCACCTCGATCCGCATGATCGGCTCGAGCAGGACCGGCCCGGCCTCCTCGACGGCCTTGCGCAGCGCGTCGGAGGCGGCGAAGCGGTAGGCAAGGTCGTTGGAATCGACCTCGTGATAGGCACCGTCGGTGAGCGTCGCCTTGAGGTCGACCAGGGGATACCCGGTCCGGCCGCCCGACTTGGCCTCCTCGCGCAGGCCGGCCTCGATGGCGGGGATGAACTCCGAGGGGATCACGCCGCCCTTGAGCTTGTTGACAAAGTGCAGCACAGGCGCGCCCTTGGGCTGAACTTCGGGCTCGAGGTCGATGGTGATCCTGGCGTAAAGCCCCGACCCGCCAGTCTGGCGGATGCAGGTGCCCTCGACCCGCCTGACGGCTTTCTTGATGGTCTCGCGGTAGCTCACCCGCGGCCGGCCGACGTGGACCTTGAGGTTATAGTCGCGGGTCATCCGATTCTTGAGGATCTCCAGGTGCAGCTCGCCCATGCCAGAGATGAGCGTCTGGCCGGTCTCCTCGTTAACCTTGAAGGTGAAGGTCGGGTCTTCGCGGGCCAGGGCGTTCAGGGTATCGGCCAGCTTCCCCTTGTCGGCCGAGCTGACCGGCTCGATCGACATGCTGATGACGGTCTCCGGGAAATCGATCCGCTCGAGCAGGATCGGATGGGCGGCGTCGCAGAGGGTATCGCCGGTGACCGAGTCTTTGAGTCCCACGATTCCCACGATATCGCCGGTTCCGGCCACGTTGATCTGCTCGCGGTCATCGGCGCGGATGTGATAGAGCCGCGAGCAGTTCTCCTTCTTGTCCTTGCCCGGGTTGTACACCCTGGTGCCGGCCTTGAGGCTGCCGGAGTAGATCCGCACGAACGAGAGGTCGCCGTGGGCATCGTTGGTGACCTTGAATACCAGGCTGGAGAACGGCTCGGCCGGGCTAGGTTTGCGTGCCAGCCCAGTCCCCTTCTTGGGGTGATGGCCGACGATCGGCGGCCGGTCGAGCGGGCTGGGCAGGAACGCCGCGACCGCATCGAGAAGCTGCTGGACGCCGACGTACTTGAAGCTCGACCCGCAGAGCACCGGCTGCGCGCGTCCGGTCAAGGTGGCTCGCCGCAGCGCCGCGTGAATCATGGCCTCGGACAGCTCGGCCCCGTCGAGATGGGCCATGTACTCCTCGGCGAACGTCTCGTCGAAGGCCGAGAGGCTGTTGAGCATCGTCTCGCGCCAGGCCTCGGCGTCAAGCCGGAGCTCGTCGGGGATTTCATCGACGGTGAACGTCGAGCCCAGGTCCTCGGTCTGGAAATGAAGGGCCTTCATGGCGACCAGGTCGATCAGCCCCTGGAACTCGCCCATTGTCCCCTCCGGCCCGGCGCCGACGGGGATCTGGACCGGGATCGGGTGGCTCTCCAGGAGCCGCTCCTCGATCTCCTTGTAGACCCGCTCGAACTCGGCACCGATGCGGTCCATCTTGTTGATGAAGCAGAGCCGGGGGACATGATACTTGGCCGCCTGCCGCCAGACGGTCTCGCTCTGGGCCTCGACGCCCTCGACCGCCGAGAAGATGACGACCGCGCCGTCGAGCACACGGAGCGACCGCTCGACCTCGGCGGTGAAGTCCACGTGGCCGGGGGTGTCGATGATGTTGATCGTGATCGGCTGCCCGTGGGCGTCCTTCCAGCGGCAGGTGATTGCCGCCGCGACGATCGTGATGCCCCGCTCTCGCTCCTCTTCCAGGTAGTCGGTCGTCGTGTTTCCCTTGTCCACGTCCCCCATCCGATGGATCTCACCGGTGTAGTAAAGGATGCGTTCGGTGGTCGTGGTCTTGCCGGCGTCGATGTGGGCAATGATGCCGATATTACGGATCTGGCGGAGTTCCGTCTGGTCGCGGTCGCTGGCCATGTTCGTCTGTTCCTCTTCCCGGCGGGACCGATCCATCCAACGTGGTCTGGCGGCGGGAAATCCAGCATCTGTTGGGTTTGCCCGTCTTGGGCATGCTCTCGAGTCAGGCCCGTAAACTCATTGTCCAACAGCTTACCGCCTGAGCAGCCCGGAAGCAGCGCGAGTCAACCTCGCGCTCTCCGAGAAGCAGCTCTCATCCCCGCGCTTCATCGCCCCGCCTCGCTTCCAGTTTGCTCATTCCGGAGGTCTCCAGGTGACGCGCCGACAGTCGGGGACTGGAAGACCTGCGGTCGCAAAGAGGGGCGGGTCAGGAGACCACTGCCCGAACCAGCTTCCCCTATGAACTCCAGAGTCCAATTCTGTATTTTCGTACACTTTCATCTGCCACCGGCAGTTCACGGGGCATCAGGGAGCCGGGCACCGGCGCGGAGATTGTACAAGACCAACTTTTCACCGGCACTGGACGGGCGTGTGGCAGAGAAAAGTAGAGAAAAACCGAGTTCAGGGAACCACCATTTGCCTTTCCTTGGCCTGCCAGTTGGTCACAATGAGAGTGAGCCAGCCGCGCACCGTTATAGAGGGGGAAAGGAACCGGGCAGATGCCGACGCCCCAAGAGCTTGCCCGCACCGCCGAGCAGTACGACGAAGAACAACGACCGAAGACGAGGCTAGGATTACCCATCTTCACACTCGCAACTGACCGTGCTCCAGAGTTTTGCGTCGTCATAGTGGTCATGCGTTCCCT
>JAFAHT010000266.1 GCA_019237095.1 Planctomycetaceae bacterium | reverse complement strand
GTTCACGATGTATCTGCCGCCGCTGTTCCCGGTCCTCCTGAGGACCACGGGGGCCGGCTTTTGCTACAACATCGGCCGCCTCGCCGCGGCGGCCGGGACCGTGGTCTTCGGGCTGTTCTCGAAGGTGGGCGACTACCGGATCGCCCTGCTTTGCGCCGGCTCCCTCTTCTTGCCGGCGACGCTTCTTGCCTTGTGGCTCCCCGATCTCCCTGAGCTCGGAGTGGAAACAGCATCGGGGGGCGTCGAGGCCATTCCCCTGGCGGATTGATGGCCCTGGTCGGTCCGGCCGCGCCCGCCGGGGCATTCTCACCAATTCCCGGCGGGCGGGCCGGTTGTGAGACTTTGAAATGGAGATGAGTTCGCGCCTACAACCTGGCGAACTTCCTGCAGCAGCTGGCGCTACCACGAGAGGTGAAGCCCTGGAGTCTGACGACACTTCGGGAGAAGCTGATCAAGATCGGGGCGAAAGTCGTGAGCCATGCGAAAGTCGTGAGCCATGCGAAAGTGGTCACGTTCCAACTGGCCGAGGTGGCGGTGCCGCGCTCGGTGTTCGCGGCGATCCTGGAGCGGATCGATCAACTGCGGGCGATTCCTGGTACGGGTTGAGCGACGAGGGATGCCTGAGGCGGTGACGCGGCGGCCAACGCGACAGGGACAGTCTGTCCCGGGGGACCAGAAAAGGTGACAGCCAACAAATTGACAAAACTGGGATATCTGGGTAAAAAGCCGTGAATGTCACGACCGAGACGACATTCTCCGGGGGGGATGGTTTTCCACGTGCTCAACCGAGGCGTGGGCCGGAGAGTGCTTTTCACCAAGGACCAGGACTTTTTGACGTCCGAGCGGCTCGTTGAGGAAACGCTGCGAACTCGCCGGATGCGGTTGTGCGCTTATTGTTTGATGCCCAACCATTGGCATTTTGTCGTTTGGCCCGAGCGGGATGGCGATCTACCCGCGTTCATGCAGCAAGTGACCAACACGCATGGGCATGGGGCTCCGGGGACACCATACCTAAATTATTGTCGTAAGTTATGTACGGTGTCCCCGGAACCTAGTTATTGTTGTGAGTTATGTATGGTGTCCCCCGGAACCCGTGCATGGTGTCCCCGGAACCCCGGCTCAAGCGGTACGGCAAGCAGGTCGGCCCGCTAACGCCGGGCACGGTGTGGACATTCTAGCCGGTGGTGCGACTCCACGAGTGCGCACAACGGCTCGGTCACATGAACCAACACATTCAGGGATTCGTGCCGCTTCCTCTGGGCGCGACGCACGTAAAGACGCCGAAAACCAGGAAGTCCGACTGGTTGGTGGTGAGGAGCGATTGGATGCCTGCCTGCCGGTAAGTTGCGGCAAGGAGCGTATCCAGCAGTCGCTTGCGGCCCAACGAGAACTGCTGCAGCCATGTGAGAAACTGCCGCACGGCACCAGCGTCGGGGAACGCTTGCACGACGTCGCTCGCCGTCCACCGCTGCTCGGCAACATCACCTGCCGCGTTCATGTCGAGCGGCTTCGTGAAACGACGGGGGTCGGTGACGACATGGATGAACTCCGCCAATACCTGCGGGGCGATAGCGATGACGTCGCCCGCCGAGAGCACCTGCGTCAGCGTAACGCGCGCGCCAGCGTGCTCGGCGTGCTCTCTTACCTCCGCGGCCACAAGGAACCCGGTGTCGAGGCCATGGATCATGGCCGACCTTCCAGCATTTCGCCGAGCAAGTCGTCGTCGGAAGTCAGCGGACAAAGTACCGAGCCCAGGTCCACGGTCGCAATGTCGAGGACGCTGTGCGACCGCGATCCTTCCATCCGCGGGGCGGGTGACACGGTGCCATGCGCCAGCACGGTCACTTCTTCTCCCTCAGGGAAGCACACGCCGTTGTCTAGCACAACGACGCCGTTTTGCACTCGACCATGGGCAACCATGAGAAACCTCGTCCAGTCGCGAGTCACTGATGCAGACTCATCGGATTTTATCACGCGTGGCATTCGAGAGAAAAGTGTCTTGCGTCAGTCGAAGTGGGACAAACCGCGCACTCGAAGCCGATCACTTAGCACTGGTTTCGCGCGACAACGAACTCTTGCAGGGGCCCCGGCAGGCGAGCTTGGTCGGTTCGGCCCTCAGCAGCGGACCGAACCCGATGCCCGAACATTCCGCGGTATTATGAGCTCATGGCTGCAAATGAGCAGGGCAGCCTACCTCTCTCGTGCCGCACGGCTACCGCTTTACCCTGCGCCGGCCGCGTGTCGCGGATGGCTTCCGTGGTCAGGACCAGGCGCCGCCCGATCGCGGCAGCGTAACGCCAGAGCGTGTCGAGCGTCGGGTTCTTGTTGTGCCCGTTTTCCAGGCGAGAAAGTGCCGGCTGGTCGATCCCACAACGCCGGGACACCTCGGCCAGGGTGAGGCCTGCCGCCTCGCGGGCCCGCTTGATCTCTTCCACGAACGGGCGCAACTCGCGATACTCGCCGTGGAGATCGAAGTTCGCCGCTTCGCCGGTGGCAATCAACTCTTCGGGGGAGGGGTGCCAGTTTCGGAACATGGCTCGGATGGCCCGATGGCGTGCCCGGTCTTCCGCAGTCCACTGGACCTTCGGGCCAACCTCGTCTCCTTTCTTGTTGTCTCTCATCGTCTCTTCCTCCGCTTTCTGGGACCAGACAGCGGGACTTCGTAGGCCGTAATGGGGTAAACGGTCAACGGGTCGTCGGAGACCATCGGCGTCCATCTCTTTGCTCGCGAGCTTCTTCGATCCTACCATAGCCGCAGTCTGCCCCGCGATCCTCGCCGTAGTCACGATGCTCCTCGCGGCCGCCGCCGCGGCTGGCAGCTCGGGCAGAAATACGTCGGCCGGCCGATCAGGCCGGGGATCTTGGTCTTCTCGATCGGCTTGCCGCAGCGGCGGCACGGCTCCCTCTCGCGGCCGTATGTGGCGTTCTGGGCGAGGAACCCGCCTTCCAGCCCGAGGACAGTGCGGAAGCCAGCGTCGAAGCTGGAACCCTCGGCCGCGATCGCCGTGGTGAGAGTCGCGCTGATGGCCGAGTGCAGCCGCGCCAGCTCGTCACGCGAGAGCCGCGCGGCGATTCGCTGCGGGTGAATCCGCGCGGCAAACAATATCTCGTCGGCGTAGATGTTGCCAATTCCCGCCAGGAGCTTCTGGTCCATGAGCGCCGGCTTGATCCCCCGCCGGGTGCGACGGAGCCGGGCTGTCAGGTCCTCGAGCCTGATCTCCAGAGCATCCGGGCCGTGCGACCGGGCGAAAGCCAGGGCGGCTTGCTCGGGGCTGGCGAACCATTGAATCTTGCCCAGCCTCCGTGTGTCGCAATACCAGATCTTTGCCTCGGGTTTTGCCAACCTGAACGTCAGGCGAATGTGCTCGCCTCGTGGAGGCTGAACCAGCCAAAAGCCTCCAGTCATTCGGGGCTGGATGACGATCATTCCCCGGTGGTCGCAAAGCGTGATCGCAACCCACTTTCCCCGCCGCGCCACTTCCTCGACTTGCACCATCCTCCCGCGCCTCTCGAACTCCTCCGCGTCACAGCCCTGGAGCAGAAAAGGGTCGTGAACCTCGATTTGCTCGACAAACCGTCCCAGAAAGGCCGGCCGAAGACCACGCACCATGGTTTCCACTTCGGGAAGCTCGGGCATCAACGTCTCCTCAAAGGAACCCCGCTCCCATCGTAGCAGAGCCCGCAAGTCTGCGACAACGAGCCAGAAACCCGTCATCTTCATTCAATTTCCACCAAGAATTTGAAGGCTATTGACATCTTGTGACGCATACTGGAAATTAGTGACGGGTCATGAGGAAGGGTTTCTTCCATCCGCGGGGTTCTGATGCTGGTCGAGACACGCCGCCGCCGCCTTCTCGAGCTGGTCAGCCGGCAGGGCTATGCGACCCTGGACGAGCTGGTCAGAACGCTGCGGGTCTCGGAGAGCACGGTCCGGCGCGATCTCGAGGCTCTTGACCTGGCGGGATCGGTGAAGCGGACGCACGGCGGGGCCGTCTACTCGGGCGAGGTTCGCTCGATGCCGGCGTTCGAGGACCGGGTGCAGACGGCGATTGCCCAGAAGCAGGCCATTGGCCGGGCCACGGCCGCGCTGCTCGAGGACGGTGATACGGTCTTGCTCGACGGTGGAACGACCACCTTGGAAGTCGCGAAGGCACTGCTGGGTCGGTGCGTCCAGGTGGTGACCAACAGCCTGCCGATCGCGCAGCTTCTGGCGTCGAGCCAGCTGACCGACCTGATCCTGATCGGAGGCTACGTCTATCCTCGGACCGGAGTGGCGATGGGGCCGCTGGCGATCGTCACCATGCAGGGCATCCGGGTTCGCAAGGCGGTCCTGGGGGCCGGCGGGATCGTCGCCGACGGGATCTACAACTCGAACTTGCTGCTGGTCGAGACGGAGCGGCAGATGATGGCGTGCGGGCAGGAGGTGGTGATCGCCGCCGACTCAACCAAGTTCGGGCGGCTGGCCCTGGCCCGGTTGTGTGGCCTAGGCGAGGTTCACCGCCTGGTGACAGACCCCGGCCTTCCCGAAGAGTACCGCGGCATCCTCGAGGCGGCGGGAGTGGCAATCCACCTGGCACCGCTTGGAGAACCCGGGAACCTGAACGGGAGCTCAATCGGCGAGCCCCTGCACACCGTGACGATGAGGACCGAGGCATGAGCACGCTCGTGACCCGTGATCGGGTCGAGACACTGGTCCGATCGATCATCCTGAAGCAGCTTGGGACCGGGTCATCCGCCAATGGCAACGGCAACGGCCACGTCGCGGTCCAGGCTTACAAGCCGAAAGTCGTCGTGAATATCTCGGCCCGGCACTGCCATCTAACAGAGGCCGACGTCGATACACTCTTCGGGCCGGGGCATCAGTTGACCACCATGCGGCGGCTCTACCAGGACACCGATTTCGCGGCCAACGAAACAGTGGCCGTGGTCGGCACGCGGCAACGGATGATTCCCGAGGTGCGG